>NZ_JBEZUT010000317.1:0-9986 GCF_040636595.1 Kitasatospora sp. NPDC036755 | reverse complement strand
TCGACGACATCCGCTGGCGGCGCGGCACGGTCACCCGCAGCCCGATCCACCTGCCCGCGACCTGGTGACTGCCTGCCGGTCGGCGCCGTAGAGGCCCGCGCCGAGGATCGGGAGGCGGGCCGGCTGCTCGCCGGGCCACCGGCCCGGTCAGCGCGCGGTGGCGCGCCTTCCGATCGGGCTCGCCGGCATCGGCCGGCGAGCCCACGACGGCCATCCGGCCGCCGCGTCCACGGCGAGCCGGTCGACGCGGTCGGCCTCGGGCTCAGTCGTCCCAGCACGCCACGGCGGTGACGACGGTGAAGGCCAGCCAGCCGACGACCGCCAGGGCGATGGTGACGACGGAGGCCCACTGGACCGAGAGCAGGATCATGCTGCCGATGAAGGTCACGTAGGCCAGGGCGGCGCAGCTGCCGACCGGGGCGAACCACTCGCCCCGGCGGCTCCGGAGCAGGCCGCCGAGGAGGAGGGCGGTTCCCGCGCCGACCAGGAGGGAGAGTTCGACGGTCCTGAGCCAGGAGATGTGGTCGACCGAGGAGAGGTGGCCCTGGTGGGAGACCTCGACCACGCGCCCGTTCCAGAGGGTCAGGTCCGTGTCCCCGCCGGTCTGCACGCTGTTGTAGAGGCCCTCGGAGACGGTGTAGGTGGCGGTGGGCGCGGCCTCCCGGGAGACGGTCAGTTCGTAGTTGGTGGAGTCGCCGCCGGTGTCGATCCGCTTGTGGGTCACCCGGCCGGTCTCGTGTCGGGTGCAGTCCGTGGTGGCGGCGGGGACGGTGGCGGCGCAGGCCGGGGCACCGAGGTAGGCGACCGACTCCTGGTAGGAGTCGACGAACCAGGAGAAGCCGAGGGCGACGGTGGCCAGGCCGACCAGGACGAGCAGGACCTGGGCCGTGACGCGGGCCACCAGGCGGGCGACGGGGCGGCGTTTCCTCGGGTGGCGCGGGCCGGGGCCGGGTGAGGGCGGCGTCGAGGGGTTGCGGGGCGGCGGTGTGCGGACGGCCGGTGCCGGGATCAGGGCGCTCCCGGTCCGGGGCGCGCCGGGGGTCTTCGGGTCCAGGGCCGCCGGGGCGGCCGGGGCCGTTCCGGTCGTCTTGGTGGTCTTGGTGGTCTTGGTGGTTTTGGTGGGCTCCGGGGCCGTGCGAGCGGCGGTCCGGCCGGCCGGGGCGGTGACGGAGCCGACCGGGGTGGCGGCAGGGGCGGCCGGTTCCGCCGCGTGCGGCGGGTCCAGCAGGTGCTCGACCTGCCGCCGCAGGACGAGCAGCTCCGCGGTGATGCGTTCGGCCTGCTCCCGGACCCTCGCCAGGTCCGCCTCCAGCGAGCGGTTCAGCCCGGCGGCGGCCTGCAGTTGGCGACCCCTCGCCCCGGACTCCTCCTCGAGCCGGCGGCTGCGCTCCTGCTCGGCCGCGAGCTGTTCGGTGAGGCGCTCGGCCTTCGCGCGGGCGCGTTCCTGCTCCTCCCGTGCGCGCTCCCGCTCGTCGGCCCGGTCCCGGCGGGCCGCGTCCCGCTCCGCGGTGAGGTCGTCGATCGCCTGCCGGAGGCGCTCGGTGACCTCCCGGAGGTAGACCACCTGGTCGGCGGGGTCGGGGCTGTCCCGCAGCTCGGCGGTGCGCAGGTCGTGGAGCTCGCGCAGCCGGGACGGGGCCGGCGGACGGCCCTGCCGGGCGAGGAAGGCGGCGAAGCCGAACAGGAAGGCGCGCGGGGCGATGACCCGGCCGGCCAGGTACGCGTCGACCTGCTCCGGGGTGTGCCCGGTGGCCTCCGCCAGTCGTCCGATGTCGGTTGGCGTGGCGTCGGTGGGTACGGCGTCGGTGGGTGCCGTGCCGTCGTCCCCGGGCCCGGTGCACTGCGCGAGCGCCGCGGTCAGTGCCCGGGCGAGCCGGGAGTCGCGGGCCGGTGCCGGGCGGTGGGCGGTGTTGCGGGCGAAGGCGAACCGGCCGGCCGTGTCGGTGCCCTGCCGGTTGGGGACGGGCAGCCCGCGCTGGATCAACTCCTCGCGCAGGTAGGGGTAGAGGGTGTCGAGGGTGAGCCACTCCGGTCCGTCGGGGAGTCCGGCCTCGACCAGGTCGACGAGGGTTCCGGTGAACGAGGTGGGTCGGTCGGCCTGTTCGGCGAGCGGGACGACGTGGGCCGCGCGGTCGCTGGCGGTGAGGATGTAGGTGCCGAGGATCTTGGTGGACACGGCCGGTGGGGCCCCGCCCGCCATGGCCTCGATGGCCCGGCCGGCGAAGCAGCAGTCCAGGACGACGGCCTTGACCTTCGCCGGGCTCCCCAGGAAGGCCTCGCGGACCTTGGAGTAGTCCAGGCCGGTCACGTCGGCGTGCTCGGACGAGGTGTGGGCGAGCGTCAGGCACAGCTGGCCGAGCGGCCGGATCAGCCCATGGCCGACGTAGTAGAGCAGCAGCACGCCGCGGGTCTCGCGGGCGAGCTCCCGCAGGGTCTGGACCAGGGCGGGCATGTCGGCCGCGTCCTCGATCACGGTGACCCGCTCCTCGGGCCAGCCGCACCACCGCGGGTCGGTGAGGAGGCGGCTCAGCGCGGCCAGGCTGTTGAGGGCGGCGGGCAGCGGGGACAGTTCGGGGTTCCGGTAGGTGCCGGTGCCGATCAGGATCGCGCGGGAGTCGGCGAAGTCCGGGGGGAGGGGGAGTGGAGGCGCGGGTGGCGGGGGTGCGGGCGGCTCACTCATCGTCGTCGCTCAGCACCTCGGCCAGGAGCGGGACGAGGTCCTCCTGCTTCATCTGGCGGGCGGTCAGCTTGACCCGGCCGCGCTTGGTGGTCACTTCGAGCGAGACGTCCGCGCGCCGGGTGCGCAGCCACACCGACAGCGATCCGGCCAGTGCCGCACCGGCGCCGCCGGCCCCGAGGGCGATCTCCAGCACCTCGGTGACCCCGCCCAGCTCCCCGTCCGCGGGCGGGGACGGCAGGGGGCGGACCAGGCCCGCCAGCTCGCGTTCCCGGCGCAGCCAGTCCCAGAGTTCCGCCGTCTCCCGCGGCTCGTCGCCGCCGGCGATCCTGATGCGCGCGTCCATCGCACTCCCTCGGCTTCTCCCGGGCGGCTCCCGGGTTCAGCCGGGATGATGGCAGGGATCGGCCCGGCGCGGGGAGCAACCGGTAGAGCTTGTGACCGACTTGTGGAATTCCGCGGCGCGGTGGGTCCGGGCCGGTGGGCCCGGGGCGGGGTCCGGGCCGGTGGATCGGGGCGGCGGGACGCGTCGTAGATTGCCGGGCATGACGACCCCCGAACCGCTCAGCCCGGTCTCCCGCACCGCCCTGTCCGTCGCCCGGGTGCGGGCCTTCGAGAGCTCCCGTGCCGACCCGCTGTTCGTCGACCCGTACGCGGCGGCGTTCGTCACCGCCGCCGGTCTCGAACCGGCCGCCTCCGGCCCGCCCAGCGACCTCGCCAGGGCGCTCGCCGCCCACGTCATCCTGCGCACCCGCCACTACGACGACCGGCTGCTCGCCGCGGGCGCCGACCAGGTCGTGCTGCTGGCGGCGGGCCTGGACACCCGGGCGTACCGGCTGGACTGGCCGGCCGGCACCCGGGTCTTCGAACTCGACTTCGACCCGGTGCTCGCCTTCAAGGGGCGGGTCCTGGACGGGCTCGGCGCCGTGCCGCGCGCCGGGCGCACCGCCCTGCCCGCCGACCTGCTGGACGGGCGGTGGCCCGAGCGGCTGGCCGGGGCCGGCTTCGATCCGGCGCGGCGCTCGGTCTGGCTGGCCGAGGGGCTGCTGGTCTACCTCGCCCCGGAGGAGGCGGCGGCCCTGCTCACGGCGGTGGCGGGGCTGTCGGCCCCGGGCAGCCGGTTGCTGCTGGAGCAGGGCCGGGACGTGAGCGCCACCCCGCCCGACCCGGCGCGGACCCACATCACCGAGCTGTGGCGCGGTGGGCTCGGCCCGGGCACCGACGAGTGGCTCGACGGGCACGGCTGGAGCACCGGGACCACCTCCCTCGCGCGGCTCGGTGAGGTCCACGGGCGGCCGCTCCCGGACCCGTCCGCGGCGACGGCCTTCATCGAGGCCGTCCGGCGGCCGGCCGTCTGAGCCCCCCGCCCCCGGCGCACCGGTCACACCGGAAGGGCCGGCTGCGGGGGCCAGGTGTTCGGCGCCAGGACACCGGTGGCGTAGGCCCGGGCGACCAGGGCGGTGCGGTTGGGGACGCGCCAGCGGCGGGAGAGCCGGGCCAGGTGGTAGTTGACGCCGTCCGGGGTGACGCCGATCTCCCGGGCGATCTGCGCGGTGGTGTCGCCGCGGGCCGCCGCGGCCAGGATCCGGGCCTCGACCGGGCTGACCTCGGCCCGCTCGGCCTCGTCCGGGAGCTCCGTCGCGTGCAGCGACAGCAGCAGGCTCGGGGGCCGCTGCGGGACGTCGCCGACCAGGGCGACGGTCATCCGGCCGTACCGCTCGCGGCCGCCGGCGGGCGTCCAGGAGACCCGGGCCGGGTACTGCGAGCGGCGGTGCAGCCGGATGGCCTCGGTGACCGCCTCCAGCGTGCCGCTGTCCAGCAGGGTGAAGAACTCCAGAATCCTACGGTCGCGCAACTGGCCCGGCAACCGCCCGAATTCGGCGGCCATCGCGCGGTTGACGATCAGGATCCGGCCGCCGAAGTCGCACAGCGCGATGGGCAGCGGCATGTGGTCCAGCAGTTGCAGCGCCCGGTTGCGCCAGAACACCGCGGGGTCCGGCCGGTCGGCCGGTACGGGGCCGCAGTCGTGGGTGTCTCGCATGGGTGGTTCTCCTTCCGGGCGCCGGAGCTGACGGTCCGTGGGCTGGACCGCAACCGCGCCGACCACTACACAATCATGTAGTGATCGCGGCCGGACCTCCAGCGCGGTGGGCGCACAGTGGTGGAAGCAGAAAGTTTCCTGCCGTGGGAGGGGCACACCGATGACCGAGACCGTGGAGAGCGCGACCGAGGACGGACGGGCGGCCGTGTCCGAGAGCAAGGGCGTCGCCCTGGTGGACATCTCGTCGATGCCGCGGGTCGCCGCCCCGATGCTGCGCATCATGGAACTGTCCAGGGCGCACGGGCCCGCGTACGTCCAGCGGCTGCACGGCCGGGACACCCTGGTCGTCAGCGGCCTGGAGCTGGTCGAGGAGCTGGCGGACGAGACCCGGTTCACCAAGTCGATCAGCATGGCGCTGGAGAACGTCCGCCGGTTCACCGGCGACGGCCTGTTCACCGCGTACAACGACGAGCCCAACTGGGCCCGGGCACACGACATCCTGATGCCCGCCTTCGCGCTCGGCTCGATGCGCACGTACCACCCGGTGATGCTGCGGGTGGCCCGCCGGCTGGTCGACTCCTGGGACCGGCGGGAGGCCGCCGGACTGCCGGTGGACGTGCCCGGCGACATGACCCGGATGACCCTGGACACCATCGGACTGGCCGGCTTCGGCTTCGACTTCGGCTCCTTCGAGCGGGACGAGCCGCACCCCTTCGTCGAGGCGATGGTGCGCTGCCTGGACTGGTCGATGACCAGGCTCACCCGCGACCCGGAGGCGGACCACAGCGAGCGCGACGCGGCCTTCCGGGCCGACGCCGACTACCTGGCCGCCGTGGTGGACGAGGTGATCGCCGCCCGCTCCGGGGAGGGCGTCCAGGGCCCGGCCGAGGACCTGCTCGGCCTGATGCTCGGCGCGGTCCGGCCCTCGGACGGCACCCGGCTGGACGCCGAGAACATCCGCAACCAGGTGATCACCTTCCTGATCGCCGGTCACGAGACCACCTCGGGCGCGCTCTCCTTCGCGCTGTACTACCTGGCCAAGAACCCGGCCGTGCTGCGCCAGGTGCAGCGGGAGGTGGACGAGCTCTGGGGCGCCGAGGCCGATCCGCGGCCCTCCTACGAGGACGTCGGACGGCTGCGCCACACCCGCCAGGTGCTCAACGAGGCGCTGCGGCTGTGGCCGACGGCGCCCGCGTTCAGCCGGGAGGCGCGCGAGGACACCGTGATCGGCGGCCGCATCCCGCTGCGCGCCGGGGAGACCGTCTTCGTGTCCACGCCGATGCTGCACCGGGACCCGGTGTGGGGCGACAACCCGGAGCTGTTCGACCCGTCCCGCTTCGACCCCGGCCGCGAGGAGGCCCGTTCCCCGCACGCCTTCAAGCCCTTCGGCACCGGTGAACGCGCCTGCATCGGGCGGCAGTTCGCGCTGCACGAGGCCGTGATGCTGCTCGGCATGCTGGTCCACCGCTACCGGCTGATCGACCACGCCGACTACCGGCTGAGCATCAAGCAGACGCTCACCATCAAGCCCGACGGCTTCACCCTCGGCCTCGCCCGGCGCACGCCCGGCCAGGCCTGCGCGGCCTCGCCCGCCACCGGTGCGCTCGCCGCCGACGCCCCGGCGGCCGCCGGACGCCGCCCCGGGAGGGTCCGCCGGGGGACGGGCCTGCTGCTCCTGCACGGCTCCAACTACGGCGCCTGCCGGGAGTTCACCCGGCAGCTCGCGGAGGCCGCCGCCGACCTCGGCTGCGCGACCGAGACCGCCCCGCTGGACGCGTACGCCGACGGGCTGCCCACCGACCGCCCGGTGGTGATCACCGCGGCCTCGTACAACGGGCAGCCGACCGACGACGCGGCCCGGTTCGTCCGCCGGCTCCAGGAGGCCCCGGACGGCGGCGGCGCCGAGGGCGTCGAGTACGCGGTGCTCGGCATCGGCGACCGCACCTACGCCGCGACCTACCAGCGCGTCCCGGTGCTGATCGACGACCGGCTCGCCGCGCTCGGCGGCACCCGGCTGCTGGACCGCGCCGAGGCCGACGCCTCCGGCGACCTGTCCGGCACCGTGCGGCAGTTCACCGAGGCGCTGGCCGAGGCCCTGCTGGCCCGCCACGGGGACACCGACGCCCCGGCCGGTCCGGAGCCGGAGGCCGCCTACTCGGTGACCGAGGTGACCGGCGGCCCGCTGGCCGCGCTGGCCGCCCGGCACGGCATGGCGGAGCTGACCGTCACCGCCGTCGGCAGCCTGACCGACCCCGCCTACCACCGGGTCAAGCGGCTGGTCCGGCTGGCCCTGCCGGAGGGGGCCGGCTACCGGACGGCCGACCACCTCACCGTGCTCCCGGCCAACGACCCGCTGCTGGTCGAGCGTGCCGCCAAGCTGTTCGGCGCCGACCCGGACACCGTGCTGAACATCGTGGCCCACCGGCGCACCGGACCGGCCGTCGACCGCCCGCTGACGGTGCGCGAGCTGCTCACCCACCACGTCGAGCTGCAGGACCGCCCGAGTGCCGAACAGCGTGCCGCCCTGGCCGCGCTCAACCCCTGCCCGCCCGAGCAGGCCGCGCTGCGGGCGCTGCCCGAGGACGACCCGCGCACCCTGCTGGACCTGATCGAGGACCACCCGGCCGTGCAGGAGCGGCTCACCTGGCCGGCGCTGCTGGAGCTGCTGCCGCCGATCCGGCCGCGGCACTACTCGATCTCCTCCTCGCCGGCCGGCGACCCGGGCCGGGTCGAGCTGATGGTCTCGGTGCTCAGCGCACCGGCGCGCTCGGGCCGGGGCACCTTCCGCGGCACCGGCTCCGGCTACCTGGACCGGGTGGCGGTCGGCGACACCGTGCTCGCCAGGGTCCAGCCCTGCCGGGAGGCGTTCCGGATCGGCCACCGCACCCCGGTGGTCATGGTCGCGGCCGGCACCGGCCTGGCGCCGTTCCGCGGCGCCGTCGCCGACCGCCGGGCGCTGCTCGCCGAGGGGGCCGGGCTCGCCCCGGCCCTGCTGTACTTCGGCTGCGACGACGCGGCGGCGGACTACCTGCACCGCGGCGAGCTGGAGGCGGCCGAGGCCGCCGGGGCGGTCTCGCTGCGGCCCGCCTTCAGCGAGCGGCCCGAGCGGGGGAGGCGCTTCGTGCAGGACCGGATCGCCGCCGAGGCGGCCGAGGTCTGGGAGCTGCTGGGCGCCGGTGCCGAGGTGTACGTGTGCGGCGACGGGGCCAGGATGGCGCCGGGCGTGCGGGCGGCCTTCCGGACGCTGTACCGGGAGCGCACCCCGGGCGCCGACGAGCAGCGGGCCCAGGACTGGCTGCAGGGTCTGATCGAGGCCGGACGGTACGTCGAGGACGTGTACGCGGGCTGACCGGCCGCCGCCCGGACACGCCCGTCGGCCCGCCGCACCCGGTGCGGCGGGCCGACGGCCCCGCGGAAGGCCCGGGTCAGTACACGCTGACCTGGTACGCGGAGAGCGCCGCGTTGACCGGCTGGTAGAAGGTCGTCCCGCCCGAGGTGCAGTTGCCACTGCCGCCCGAGGTGAGGCCGAGCGCCTTGGCGCCGTCGTAGAGCGGGCCGCCCGAGTCGCCGGACTCGGCGCAGACGTTGGTCTGGATCAGGCCGCTGACGATGCTGCCGTCGGTGTAGCGCACGGTGGCGTTGAGCCCGGTGACGCTGCCGCCGTGGGTGCCGGTGGTCGAGCCGGTGCGCTTCACCGCCTCGCCGACGTAGGCGTTCGGGGCGGAGGTGAAGCCGCCGGGGTGGCTGAGCGCGCTGTTGTCGTAGCGGACCAGCGCGTAGTCGTGGCCGGGGAAGGTCGAGGCGATGGTCGGCCCGATCCGGGTGGTGTGGTTGAGGTCGGTGTACCAGTCGGGGGCGACGTTGCCGCAGTGCCCGGCGGTGAGGAAGTAGTGGGTGCTGCCGCTCACCACGTTGAAGCCGAGTGAGCAGCGGTACTGGCCGCCGTAGATGGCGTCGCCGGCGGCGACCAGCGGGGAGAGGACGCCGGGGACGCGGTGGACGTCGACGCTGGACGCGTTGGGGCCGGCGGCGCTCATCAGTTTGGCGAGCGAGACCGGGGTCACGGTGCTGTCGGCGGTCACCACGACGCGCCCGGCGGCCTCGTCGACGTACCAGGCGGTGCCGTTGACCTCGGCACCCAGGATGGCCTCGCTGACCGCCGAGAGCTGTTCGGGTTCGGCGGGGCCGACGGGGGCGGCGGCGGCTCCGGGAGCCGCGACGGCGGTGGCGGTCAGCAGGCCGAGGGTGGCGGCGAGCAGGCGGAAGCGGCGTGTGGTGCCGGTGCGGGGCGTGGGGCGCGTGGTCCTCACCGATCTCCTCCAGAGGGGGTGACGGCCCTGGGGGTCGGGGCCGTGAAGCGCCGTCAGGCGGTGGGCGGACCCCGGCCGGTGCTCTCCGGAAGCACGGCGGATGATCTGCTCCTGACAGGCACTGACCGGAAGTATGAGGAATCGGACAGTTCGGTACAAGCTTCCCGAGGGGGTGTCGGCGGACCCGCAGACCGGCGGGTGAGTGCGCGGGCCGCCGTTCGGGCCCCTGGGGCGTGTCGTGCGGACGGCGGGGAGGGCCGGGTCACCGGGCCGGGGCCTGATCCCTGGTCAGCCGCCACACCAGCTCCTCGCCGGTCTCGGCCGGGGCGAGCACCTCGGCGGGGCGGCGCAGGTGCTCGGTGAAGCCGAGGCGGGCCGGGACGGCGCCGCTGGCCGGGTTGGCCGGGTCGTGCACGATCTCGACGTGGGTCACCCCCGGAAGGCGGAAGGCCTCGGCGGCCAGGGCCCGCGCCGCCCCCGTGGCCAGCCCGCGGCCGGTGGCCGCCGGGTGCAGCCAGTAGCCGATCTCCCGGGCTTCGGCCGGGGTGTCCTCGCGCCGGAACAGCCCGCAGGTGCCGACGATCGCGCCGTCACACACGATCGCGTAGGTGAACTCCCGCCCGCTGTCCCAGAGTTCGGCGCGGCCGGCGAGGAACTCGGCGGTCTTCGCGCGACTGTGCTCGGCCACCCAGGGCATCCAGGGCCGCAGGTGGTCCAGCGACTCCTCGATCACCGCGAAGAACTCGGGGAGGTCCGCCTCGCCGTCGAAGCGGCGCAGCGTCCCCCCGTCCAGCTCGATGAGGCGCGGCGGGGCGGCGGCGTGCGGGGGGACGGTGACGTGCGGGGGACGGTTCATGACGGGATGATGGTCCGCCCACCCTCCGTCGGGCAACGGGTTTTGACGGCGGCGGACGCGCCGGCGGCGTGGCCGGGTGCGGGGTGGCCGGGGCGCCGCGCC
>NZ_JBEZUT010000316.1:1946-10043 GCF_040636595.1 Kitasatospora sp. NPDC036755 | reverse complement strand
GCACGTGCTGGCCACCCAGACCCTGCCGCTGGCGCCGTTCCGGACCATGGCGGTCACCGTCGAGGGCGAACTGCCCGAGGTCCCGCCCCCCCCGGGGGGGGCGGGGTGGCGCTCAGGTGATGGAGGCGCCGGAGTCGATGCTGATGACCTGTCCCGTCATGCAGTCCTGGTCCAGGAACAGCGTGATCGAGCGGGCGACCTCGCGCGGGGTGACGAACCGCGGTACCGGGACCTTCTCCAGCATCCCCGCCACCACGTGCTCGGGCAGCGTGTCCGTCATCCCCGTGATCATGAACCCCGGCGACAGCGCGTTGACGGTCACCCCCCGCCGGCCGCACTCCGCCGCCAGCGTACGGGTCAGCCCGATCAGCCCCGCCTTCGACGCCGAATAGGCCGTCTGCCCCGCCGTGGCGATCAGCGCGGACGGCGAGACGATGTTCACCACCCGCCCCCAGCGCGCCCGCAGCATCGCCGGCACACACACCCGCGCCGTGTGGAAGGACCCCACCAGGTTCGTGTCGATCACCTGCCGCCACTGCGCCGGGTCCTGCATCGCCATCAGCGCGTCCTTGCGGACCGCCCCGTTGTTGACCAGCACGTCCACCGGCCCCAGCGCCGCCCGCACCTGCTCGTACATCGCGCCGACCGCGTCCCAGTCCGCGACCGAACCACTCACCAGCACATGGTCGTTGACGAGCCGGGCCGCGACCTTCTCCGCCCCCTCACGGGAACTGTTGTAGTGCACCGCGACCCGGCAGCCCGCCGCGTCCAGCGCCAGCGCCAGCTCACTGCCCAGCCCCCCCGAAGCACCGGTCACCAGCGCCACCGGGGACACCGGCCGCGCCCCGAAGGCGTCCTTGCCGCTCACCGCGCCACCCCTCCCCACGTCAACAGGACCGAACCCCACGTCATCCCCGCCCCGAACCCGGCCAGCAGCACCGTGTCGCCGTCCTTGACCCGACCGCTGTCCAACGCCTGCGCCAACGCGATCGGAATCGAGCCCGACGCCGTGTTCCCGTACCGCTCCAGATTCGTCACCAGCCGATCCACGGGGATCCCCGTGTGCGACAGCACCGAATTGATGATCCGGATGTTCGCCTGGTGCGGCACCACGTGATCGACCTGCTCCGGCGTGATCTTCGCCTGCTCCAGCGTCTCGCGGATCGTCCGCACCGTGTACCGCACCGCGTTCAGATAGATCTCGTTGC
The DNA here is from genome assembly GCF_040636595.1 of Kitasatospora sp. NPDC036755. NCBI lineage: Bacteria > Bacillati > Actinomycetota > Actinomycetes > Kitasatosporales > Streptomycetaceae > Kitasatospora > Kitasatospora sp. NPDC036755. Next base: position 8,835 of record NZ_JBEZUT010000316.1, on the reverse strand, counting down.
CGTTGATCTGCGCGTAGTGCAACCCCTCCGCCACCGTCCGCGCGGTCGTCGGCATCCGCGAACCCCCGGCCAGGACCTTCAGACTGTCCTTGCACGAGCCGTCCGCACCCAGGTTCCACGCCCGGATCCGGTCCACCGCACCCGGCACCAGCACCACCGCACCCGCACCGTCACCCACCAGGATCGACAGGTCCCGGTCCCGCGGGTTCGCGGTCAGCGTGTGCGTGTCCGAACCGACCACCAGGACCGGCCGCGGATCCATCCGCATCAGACCCGCCGCCGTCACCAGCGCGTACACGAACCCCGCACACTCCGCGTTCACGTCGTGCGCGCTGCCCGCGATCCCCAACTCCTCGTGCACGAACGCCGACGTCGCCGGCGAGGGCTGCTCCGGAGTCGCGGTCGCCACGATCAGATGCGCGATGTCCGCACCCGTCAGCCCCGCACGCTCCAACGCCGCACGCCCGGCCTCCACGGCCATCGACGCCGTCGTCTGCCCCTCACCGACCGCCCTGCGCTCACGGATCCCGCACCGCGAGACGATCCAGTGCTCATCCACACCGAACCGCTGCGCGAGCTCGGCACTGGTCACCACCCGCTCCGGAACCCACATCCCCCAACCGGCGACATCGAAACCGCTCACCACCCCACCCCTCTCCTTCTTCCCGTCCTCTTCCCCGACCCGCCGGCCCTCAGCGGCCCTCGGCCGGCACCAGCGCCAGGATCCGCTCGTGGACCACCCGCAACGTCGTCGAGTCATCGATGTCCGCGAACAACGACTCGTCCGCCGGAATGTGCGGGTACTGGTTCTGGAACCCGTACAACCACTCCATCAGGTCCAGCGAGTCCACATCCGCGATGTGCTGCAACGCGGCATCCGCGTCGATCTCCTGCGCACCGGACACCGCCTGCAGCTGCTGAGCCAGGTCCTCGACCGTGGGGATCTGAGACATCAGTGATCGTTCCTCTCCCGCGCCCGCACCCCAACCAGGGCCGAACGCAAACAAACGCGACGAATACAACAGGACGAGAAAGCACCACCAGGCACCCCACCCGCATCCCGACCACCCGCGACCCCGGCAACCCCCGGCAACCCCGGCGCCACCGGCACCGGCAGCACCCGGCACAACCCGGAACCACCGGCACCGACGGCGCCCCGTACCAGCAGCACCCGGCACCCGGCACCGGCGGCCACAGCCGGCGAAACCACCGACCACACCCCGGACCGGCCACGGACAGACGAACCGGACGAGCACCCCGTGACACCCCCTACAGGACGAACTACGGGACGAACACGACCAGACACCGAACACCCACCCACACCACACCGCCATCGACCCGCGCTCCGCCCGCCACCACCCGCCCCGCACCCCACGCCCCGGGAACACACCACACACCCCGAAGACGAACCACAGGCACACGAACGAACAGACGAACACAACAGACAGAACGAGCCGAACCGCCGGACAGCCAACCCCGCCACACGAACCGGACAAACCGGACGCGAACGAGACGGACCACCGAACAGACCGAACAGGCCGGACTACCGGACGAGCCGGACTACCGGACGGGCCGGACGGGTGAGACGGGCTCCACGGAACACCTCGGGAACGGACCCCCGGGAACAGCGGACAACACCACCCGGGAACCCGAACCCCCGACGACGAACCGCGGGACCGAGCATCGTGTCTTGCCGGAACCGCATGAAACCCGCCCCCACGCAACCAGCCCGCAACCCACCCGCCCCCACCCCCCTTGCGCACCGCTTGCGAGACACACGCTTACCTGACCCACAACACACCGCACCCGCACGCACACCACCCGCCACCACACGAACCGACCACCACCCAACGGAACCCGGCCACGAACCACCCCGACACCCAACCGGCCCACGGCCCCACCAGCCGCCCTCACCGGACGGACACGGCCACCCCGCCGGACAACACCACCCACCCCGCCAAGCACCACGGCAGCCACCAGGCAGGACCGCCCACCCGGACGGACACCAACCCCGGCGGCCCGCAACCCAGATCAGCAACGAACACCCGGACGGCAGCCGGCCGCCCACAACCCAGCACCACCCCGCACCACCCCGCACCACAGCCGGACAGCACCACACCGGGCAGCACCACCACCCGACCCGGCACAGGCACCAGGCACAGGGCAGCACCGGGCAGGACCGTCCACCCCGGACGGCACCAACCCCGGCGGCCCGCCGCCCAGTTCGACCGCACCACCGCACACCTCCGGACGGCACCCAGCCGCCCACAACCCAGCACAGCGCCACCCCGAACGGCACCACCGCCCGACCCGGCACAACACGCCGCGGCACAGGAACAGGCACAGGGCAGCACCGGGCAGGACCGTCCACCCCGGACGGCACCAACCCCGGCGGCCCGCCGCCCAGTTCGACCGCACCACCGCACACCTCCGGACGGCAGCCGGCCGCCCACAACCCAGCACAGCGCCACCCCGAACGGCACCACCGCCCGACCCGGCACAACACGCCGCGGCACAGGAACAGGCACAAGGCAACACCGGGCAGGAGACCGTCCACCCGGGACGGCACCAACCCCGGTGCCCCGCAGCCGGGTTCGACCGCACCACCGGGCGGCCACCGGCCGCCCGCACGACACGGACGCCGGGAACACCGAACGACGAACCGTCACCCCGGCATCTTCAACCACCCGGGAACACGGACACGTTCAGCACCACCACGACACACCCCGGACGGCAGCCGGCCGCCCGACACCGCACGACACCAGGACAACCGCCCCACCGGGCCGGTCCCACCACGACACAGCCCGACCAGCCGTACCGGGCAACCGGGCAACCGGGCAACCGGGCAACCGGGCAACCGGGCAACCGTACCCGCCCGCTCCACGGCCGCCCGACCACCGGGCCGGCCGCACCGCGCGCCACCGCGCTCCGAACGCACCCACCGGTCACCACCACGCCGGACACCCGGTCCCACCGGACCCGGTCCCGCCGGCACCGGCCGCCCAGCCGCCGCCGCGGACACCGCAGGGACCGACGGCACCCGACGGCACCGGTGGCACCTGGGCGCCGACGGCACCTGACGGTGCCGAAGGATGCCGGGGTGCCGGGGTGTCCGGCGGTGTCGGGGTGTCCGGCGGTGCCGGTGGCCGCCCTGTTCCGCGTCCCGTCCCAACCATCCACACCATCAACCGAGGGGCCCCATCCCATGACCACCGTCGAAGCCCGCTCCATCAACCCCGACGTCGAGGCCATCCGCCACCACTACGAGGTCCCCAACGAGCTCTACCGGCTCATCCTGGGCCCCACCATGATGTACTCCGGCGGCTACTGGGAGGACGGCGAGGACCTCGTCGCCGTCCTCGACGAAGCCCAGGAACGCAAGCTCGACGCCTTCACCGACCTCGCCCGCGCCGCCCACACCGACACCGTCCTGGACATCGGCTGCGGCTGGGGCACCATGCTCAACCGCCTCACCACCGTCCACGGCGTCAAGAAGGCCGTCGGCGTCACCCTCTCCCGCACCCAGGCCGACTTCGTCGACGCCCTGAACAACCCCGCCATCCAAGCCCGCGTCGAAAGCTGGGAAGACCACCGCCTCGCCGACGGCCAGGCCCCCTACGACGCCGCGTTCTGCATCAACGCCCTCGAACACTTCGTGCTCTCCTCCCTCACCCCCAAGGAGCGCACCCAGCGCTACCGCGTCTTCTTCAAGCAGGTCCACTCCCTGCTCAAGCCCGGCGCCCGCTTCGTCCTGCACACCATGACCGTCGAGAACCCCCCACTGCGCCGCCAGCTCCTGGACGACCTCAAGTTCCTCCAGCGCGAAGAATTCGAAGGCTGCCACATCCCCCGCCTGCCCGAACTCGCCGCCGGCCTCGACGGCCTCTTCGAGGTCACCGAAATCCGCAACGAACCCGAATCCTTCGCCCGCGCCTGCCGCGCCTGGCTCCAACTCCTCGCCGCCCGCCGCGACGAAGCCGTCACCATGACCGACGAAACCACCGTCGCCCGCTTCGAACGCTACCTCGACATCTTCGCCTACACCCTCGAAGACCACATCTTCAACAACTTCCGCGTCACCCTCACCCGCCGCGCCTGACCCCCAGGCCCACCCAGCACCCAGAAGAGGACACCGACGCCATGACCACCACCCCCGCCCCCAACCCCACCACCCACACCCCCGCCACCCCCACCACCAACCCGGCGGCGGGGGTGGCCCCCACCACCAACCCCACCACCACCGCAGCCACCGGCACCGGCACCGGCACCGCCGCAGGCAACACGAACACCACGGCCACCACCGGCACCACCACCCCGGGCACCGGCACGCGCACCACCGCAGCCACCACGGGCATCACCACCGCGGGCACCACGGGCAGCACCACCACCCCGGGCAGCGCGGCCACCACCACCGGCACCGGCAACACCACGGCCACCGGCGGAAGTTCAAGCAGCGCGGGCACCACCACGACCGCCACCGGAACCGCCACCGCCGGCGCGAGCGCCGCGGGCACCAAGGACACCACAGGCAGCACCACCACGGGCGCCACCGGCACCACGGGTACGGACACCGCGGGTACGGGCACCGCCGCGGGCACGGGCACCGCCACCGCCGGCGCGAGCGCCGGCGACCTCGCCGTACGCCACCTCAAAGTCGCCGTCATCGGCGCCGGCATCTCCGGCCTCGGCACCGCCATCGCCCTCCTCAAAGCCGGCATCGACGACTTCCTCGTCTTCGAACGCGCCAACGACCTCGGCGGCACCTGGCGCGACAACACCTACCCCGGCTGCGCCTGCGACGTCCAGGCCCACCTCTACTCCTACTCCTTCGCCCGCAACCCCGACTGGAAATCCACCTTCGCCACCCAGGCCGAAGTCCACGCCTACCTCAAAACCTGCGCCACCCGCTACGGCGTCGACCCCCACCTGCGCTACAACCACGAACTCCACACCGCCACCTGGAACGACACCCACCACCACTGGGACATCCGCACCACACACGGCCGCTACACCGCCCAGGTCCTCATCACCGGCACCGGCTACCTCTCCGACCCCGCCATCCCCGACCTGCCCGGCCTCGACACCTTCACCGGCACCGTCTTCCACTCCTCCCACTGGAACCACGACCACGACCTCACCGGCCGCAACGTCGCCGTCATCGGCACCGGCGCCTCCGCCATCCAATTCGTCCCCGCCATCCAACCCCAGGTCGCCCACCTCGACCTCTACCAGCGCACACCCCCCTGGGTCGCCGCCAAACCCGACAAACCCAACACCCCCCGCCACACCTGGATGCTGCGCCACCTCCCCGGCTACCAACGCTTCCGCCGCGCCTTCAACAAAAACGGCCGCGAAATCGTCGCGTTCTTCATGTCCCGCCCCAACCGCACCACCGGCATGAAGAACATGGCCGCCGGCCACCTCAAAAAATCCGTCCCCGACCCCGCACTGCGCGCACGCCTCACCCCCGACTACACCGTCGGCTGCAAACGCCTCCTCTTCTCCAACACCTGGTACCCCGCCATCCAACAACCCAACGTCGACATCATCTCCGACACCATCACCCACATCGGCCCCACCCACATCACCACCACCGACGGCACCCAACACCCCACCGACACCATCATCCTCGCCACCGGCTTCACCGCCACCGACCGCCCCATCGCCCACCGCATCACCGGCCAACACGGCCACACCCTCGCCCACACCTGGAACCACCACGGCATGACCGCCCACCGCGGCACCACCATCCACGGCTTCCCCAACCTCTTCATGCTCCTCGGCCCCAACACCACCCTCGGCCACTCCTCCCAAACCGTCATGATCGAAGCCCAGATCACCTACATCCTCGCCGCCCTCAAAACCCTCCACACCCACCACCTCACCACCCTCAACGTCCACCCCCACGCCCAAACCACCTACAACCACACCCTCCAAAACCGCCTCAAAAACACCGTCTGGAACACCGGCGGCTGCAACAGCTGGTACACCGACACCAACGGCAACAACCCCAACATCTGGCCCACCTACACCCGCACCTTCGAACACCAAACCCGCACCTTCGACCTCACCAACTACCAAACCACCACCCACACCAACCACACCCCCACCCCCTAAACACCCACCCACACCCCGCACCCCCGCACCAAGGCGGCAGGACCGCAGGACCGCAGGACCGCAGGACCGCAGGACCGCAGGACGGCCTGGCAGACAACACCGGCACAACCACAGGACAGCACCACCACAAAACCCCAGAACCGCCGGCCCACCCAACCGCCCGACCTCAACACCACCGGACCACAGGACCACCGGACCAGCGAACAGGCCCGACCTCACCAGACCAAACCGGGCCAGGTCGGATCAGGCCGGCCGGGCACCAGGCTCCGGGCACCGCACAGCACCACGCCGCACCACAAACCGGAAAACGACACCACCACCCACCACCCGCCACCCCCAACCACGAAGCCGGCAACCCGACTTCACCCACCATCCACCCACCCCAGGACCGCCGAACAACCGAACAACACAACCGGCGAGACACACGGACGGACGGACAGGCGGACAGGCGGGACGGACACACGGGCGGGACGGACGGGCGGGACAGACGGACAGACGGGGCGGCGGGACGGACGGGCAGACGGGACGGACGGGGCGGCGGGACGGACGGACAGACGGGACGGACGGACGGGCGGGGCGGCGGACCACAGGACGGCAGGACCTCGACAGCAGAACCACCGAACGGCCGGACCGCAGGACACAACACCGCCAGGACCACCGCCCCACGGCCCCGGGCGCGCAAAACGCCCGCACCGGCAAGCCGACCGGACCACCGGACCACCGCACGACAGCACGACAGCACGAGGGCACGGCGCCGGGACACCACCGCCCC
>NZ_JBEZUT010000316.1:0-1848 GCF_040636595.1 Kitasatospora sp. NPDC036755 | reverse complement strand
GCCGCAAAACGCCCGCACCGGCAAGCCGACCGGACCACCGGACCACCGCACGACAGCACGACAGCACGAGGGCACGGCGCCGGGACACCACCGCCCCACCACGCAACCGCGCAACCGTAGGACAGCAACCGCAGGACCGCGGAACGACCGGACCGGGCAACCCGCCCCGGCCCCGCACCACACCCCCGGCCCCCGCCCAGGCCCCCGGCCCCCGGCCCCGCACCACCCGCGCCTCAGCCCCACCGCCCGGCCGCCCGGCCGCCGGACACCCGCACCACCTCACCACCCGACCCGCAACCCCACCCACCACCACCAGCACCCAGGAGACCACCGCGCATGAACCGCCCCGACCTCTCCCGACGCACCCTGCTCACCGGCGCCGCCGCCACCGCCGCCACCGTCATCGGCTTCAACACCACCACCCGCACCTGGGCCACCACCAACACCACCCCCGCACCCCCCGGCTGCATCGCCCCCATCCCCCCCATCCAGGGCACCCTCACCACCAGCACCCCCGCCCGCACCGCCCACGCCCAGGACTTCGGCCGCCTCACCACCACCACCCCCTACGCCGTCCTCAACCCCGCCGGCGCCCCCGACATCGCCACCATCATCAACTACGCCCGCCGCAACAACCTCAAAGTCGCCATGAACGGCCAAAGCGGCACCGGCACCGACCTCGAATCACACTCCAACTACGGCCAAGCCGGCGTCGCCGGCGGCATCAGCATCAACGCCCGCGCCCTCAACCGCATCCACACCATCACCCCCACCAACGCCACCGTCGACGCCGGCGTCACCTGGGCCCAACTCACCGAAGCCGCCCTCACCCAAAACCTCACACCCCCCTGCCTCACCGACTACCTCCACCTCTCCATCGGCGGCACCATCAGCGTCGGCGGCATCGGCTCCACCGTCCACAAACACGGCCTCCAAGCCGACACCGTCGAATCCATCGAAATCGTCACCGGCACCGGCCGCATCCTCACCGCCTCCCCCACCCGCAACCCCGACCTCTTCCACACCGCCCTCGCCGGCGCCGGCCAAGTCGGCATCATCACCCGCGCCACCCTCAAACTCATCCCCGCCCCCCAAAACGCCCGCGTCTTCACCCTCACCTACAACGACCAGAACACCTTCCTCACCGACCAACAAACCCTCCTCACCGACGGCCGCTTCCCCTCCCAAGTCGGCGAAATCCTCATCCAACCCAACGGCCAACCCCCCCGCTACAAAATCGAAGCCGTCGCCCACTACAACGGCCCCACACCCCCCAACCCCACACCCCTCCTCACCGGCCTCAACCCCACCACCACCGACATCACCGACCAGACCTACCGCCAATACACCTACCGCGCCGACACCTTCGCCGACACCATCAAAAACCTCGGCTACTGGAACGCCCCCAAACCCTGGCTCTCCCTCTTCCTCCCCGCCTCCACCACCCCCACCTTCCTCAACCAAGCCCTCCCCCACATCACCCCCGACGACATCGGCGCCGGCCTCCTCCTCTGCTACCCCTTCCCCACCAACAAACTCACCCACCCCCTCGCCATCACCCCCAACGAACCCACCACCTACCTCTTCGACTTCCTCGCCTTCCCCCACCCCAACACCAACCCCACCCCCGCCCTCACCCGCAACCGCACCCTCTACAACCTCGCCACCCAACTCGGCGCCAAACGCTACCTCGTCGGCGCCATCCCCAACATGACCCCCACCGACTGGCAACACCACTACGGCCCCCACTACACCACCCTCACCAACGCCAAAAACACCTACGACCCCACCCACACCCTCACCCCCGGCCAAAACATCTTCCCCTAACCACAAACACCACAACGAGAC
>NZ_JBEZUT010000315.1:0-10064 GCF_040636595.1 Kitasatospora sp. NPDC036755 | reverse complement strand
GCCGCGCGGGCGGGGCGCCGTCGTCGTCCCAGCGCGCGAGGTCGGCGGCGTCGTCGGGCGCGGTGGCGGAGGACTGGACGTGGTGGTGGGCGCTCATCGCTGGCGGCCCCGGTTCGCGGAGGCGGTGCTGCCCGGGGTCTGCCGGGCGGCTGGAGCGGTCGCGGCGGAGAGCTGCTTGCCGAGGGTGAGGGGCGCGAGCTGCCTGACACCGACAGCCTTGCTGACGGCCTCGGCGACGGCGTCGCGGTCCTCGATGGGCGCGATTCCGACCAGGTTCGCGAGCGCTGCCCGGGTACCGAGTACGGCCTCCGTCTTCTGGTAGCTGAGCAACTCGCGCAGCTGGGGGGCCCAGCCCAGCTCTCCGAGTTCGACCTGTTTGGCGAGGTTTCGGGCAACCCGGACCACCCGGGCATCGATCCGCAGCGCCAGAGCCAGGTCGTAGTCCGTGCCGACCTGGATCTGCACGCTGAAACGACTAGCGAGCGCCTCCGTCAAAACCGCCCCGTGGACGCCTGGATTGTGGCCCGCCACGACGAAGAAGCCGGCCTTGGCCTGGATGGTCTCGCCCTTGTGAGCCTTGACCTGGATCTGCCGGCGTCCGTCCATGGCCGGGTACAAGGACGCCATCACTTTGGGGGAGATCAGAGTGGCGTCGTCGATCAGCAGGGCACGGCCCTCCTGCATGGCGACGACCAACGGCCCGTACTTGAAGACGTACTTGCCGTCATCGTCCTGCGTGTACTCGCCGATCAGGTCGCCGACCGTGGTGTCGCCGTCGCCGGCCACGGTGAGCAGGTCGGGGAAAGCGGCCTCCACCAACGAGGTCTTGCCAGTGCCCGGAGGACCGTAGAGCAGCACCGGTATGTCGGCGCCGCGTAGGCGCGCCAGCGCTTCGACGTCGGGAAGGTCGGCCAGCTCTCGGGGGTGGTAGAGCTGTCCCCCCGCGCGGCGGATCGGACCGGTCTGCTTCGGTGCGGGTGCGGGTGCGGGTGCGGGTGCGGATACGGGTGCGGGAGCGGCCGTGCGGGCCGTGGCCGCAGCAGCGCGGGGAGAGTGGGTTCCCGGTGGACTGATCACCGGGGTCCGCCCGGCTGCAGCGGTCTTCGCGTTCGCGCGGAACTGCTTTCCGGTGCCAATCCGGTCGGCCTCGCCGCGTTTCACCAGCGTCTCGACCGCTTGCACGACGGCACCGCTGGAGTGGCCCAGCGCCTTGGATATTTGCCCGGTCGTGAGCGCGTCCGCCGGCCGGTCGGCCAGCAGACGGGCGATCTTGGCCCGCAGCTCTCCGGGCCTGGCGTGTGCCGTAGCGGTGGGCGGTGCGGGGTTGGTCAAGCGGGGAACCTCCTAGGGGTTGACGCAGGCGGGTGCACCGCACCCCGGTGATCAGCGGACGGGCTTCCGCGGGGGCGGTGGGGCGGTGGTGGCCGGGGAGCTGGGTGTAGGTGCAGCCGATGTCGGCGCGCTGCCGGAGAGGGCGGCGGCCCGCCGCTCCGACGGGGTGGCCCGGCCGTCGGCGGTGACCGGGGTGACGATGGCGACCTTCCGGTCGGTCGCGTCGAGGTGGAGGCCGGTGGTGCTGCGCAGCAGGGGTTCAGGGGAGGCGAGGTCGCGGCAGAGGGCGGCAGCGAGGCGTGAGGGGGTGTTCGCGCTGATCTCCGCTATCCAGTGGCCGAGCACGCGGTGGCACGTGATGCGGGCGGCGGGTTTGCCGCGCAGGTCGTGGAGAGCTGTCGGGACGTCGCAGTGGGCGGCGACGTAGCCGTCGGGTGAGTGGAAGGTGACGGCCCCGCGGGGCGCGACAGCGCTCTTCCACCCGGCCTCGGCCAGGGGCAGAAAGCCCAGGCCGAGAACACCAGCCTGGAACGGGCTGCGCGAATCCGGTCCGGCTTCCTCCAGCATGGCGAGTGCCTCGTCGACGACGCCGGCGATCAGCTCGGGCGGGACGAGGTCGCCGCTGGTGATGCGCCAGGCGACGCTCGCTCCTCGGTGCTGGGCACCCCAGACCCGCCAGGCGGTGCTCTGCCGCGTCCGGTCGTCGGTGCCGTCGGGCCAGGCGAGGCCGAGCCTGCCGCACGGGCTGGTCATCGAGTTCGCCTCCGTTGTCCAGCCCAGGGAGGTGAGATGTGCTGAAATCTGCTCGGCTCCGCCTTGTCCAGGGCCGGCGTAGTGGCGGGGGGTCACGGTGACCAGGGCCGGTTCGGGGCCGGTTCCGCGCGGTGGTTCGGCGGTGGTTTGGGCGGGGGTGGTCGGCAGGGGGTTCTCCAAGTCGGGCGGGAGGTTCGGGTCCGCCAGCAGGGGGCGCCACCGGGGCAGGGTGGCGGAGGCGGCGGGTTCGATCGTGACCCGAGCCAGGTGATGGGCGGGGATCTCGCTGCGGCGGCGCAGCGCCGTGTTCGAGACCAGCGTCACCGCTGCCGTGCGCAGGACCGCCTCCGGAGTCCACGGCGAGGCGATGACCTCCCACGCCAGCTCGGAGCTGGTGTTGCCCAGGCTGAAGGCGAGTGTGCGCTCCGGGTGGGAGGGCACCAGGAGGGTGGCGGCGCCAGGTGAGTGGATGAACGTTCGCCAGGGGCCCCGCTTGATCGTCCATCCGGCGTCGGAGAGGATCCGCGCGATGTCGTCGCCGGCCCTGCAGTCGGCAAGGACGGTGGCTGGGTCGCTGTCGAGTCGGTCGGCGGCGTCCAGGACGAGACCGTGGGAGAGCTCGTACGGCGTCCTGGGGCTGAACCAGGCACACCAGAGCTCCGTGGCGTCCGGCTCCCCGCTGTCGTAGGCGGAGAGCTTCCAGTGGTTCTGGAGGATGCGACGGCCGAGGGGGAAGTCGCCGCGCTCCAGGGCCATGCGGCGGCAGGGGCTGACGAGCAGGGGTTCTTCGGGGGTGCCGTCCGGGTCGTGCTCCCACCCGTACGCGCTGATGAGGTGGTCGCCCAGGTCACCGGGCGGAGTCCCGGAGCCGGCCAGTTCCAACGGGCGGACGGCGACCAATTGGTCGGTCTCGGTCTTGGTGGTCAAGGAGGTCTCCGGGAGCAGGGGCACGGCGAGGCTGCTGATGAGTTGGGTCCGGCGCGGGCCGACGGTCTCACCGACGCGGGGGGCTCGGAGGCCGGGGGCCAGAGCCCGGGCGGGCCGCCGACTCCGCGGTGCCCGCAGCAGCGAGAACGGGGAGCGATCGGGTGACCGCCGCGACCCGGCGGGTGGAGGCGGTGAGGGACTGCGCAGTGACCGGGGTGACGACGACGACCTCCCGGTCGGTCGCGTCGAGGCGTAGGTGGTCGGAGTTTCGAATCAGGGGTGAGGGGTCGGCGACGGTCCGGCACAGCGCGTCGGCGAGGCGTGAGGGGGTGTTCGCGCTGATCTCGACCTCCCAGAATCCGAGCGCCCTCCGGCAAGAGATGCGGGCTGCCGGCCGCCCGCGCAGTTCGTACAGGGCATCCGGGGGGCCGCACCGCGCGCTGAGGAATCCGTCGGGCGACTCGAAGGAGGCAGAGCCCTTGGACGTGACCTCACTGCTCCAGCCTGCGGCTGCCAGAGGCAGGAACCCGAGGCCGAGGACACCGGCCTCGAACGGTGCCCGGCCTGCGGTGTCGGCCTCCTCCAACATCAAGGCGGCCTCGTCGAGCAGACCGTCGATCACCTCCTGAGGGACCAGCCGCCACCCGGTGACCCGCCAGGCGACGCCCGCGCTGCGGCGCTGGGATCCCCAGATTCGCCAGGGCTCGTGCGACCTCTCGACCGCCCAGCCCCGCGGCTTGGTCGACTCGGTGGGCCAGGCGATCCCCAGTCGGCCGCACGCGCTGGTGAGGATGCCATCTCCGCGGACCCAGCCCTCGGCATCGAGACGGTGCCGAAGGCGTTCGACGGCGTTGGCACTCGGACCGGCGTAGTGGCGTGGGCTGACCGCGACCAGCGCTGCTGCCGGGCTGGGCTGTCCGACTGCGGCCCCGTCCGGACCGGCCGACGCGAGCGCCTGGTCACCGCCGAGGCCTGGCAACGGACCTGTCCAGCGCGGGGGGAGTGCCGAGTGCGCCGGCGCGGTCGAGACCCGTTCAGCGTGGTGGGCGGGGATCTCGCTGCGGCGGCGCACTGCCGAGTCCTCGACCAAGGCCGTCGCCGTGACGCGCAGGAGCGCTTCCGGTGTCCGGGGCGACATGGAGATCGACCAGGCCAGTTCGGAACTCGTGTCGAGCATGTTGAACGACAGTGCCCGCTCCGGGAGTTCGAGGGTGTGCGCGGCACCGGTGTTTCCGGTCGGCGTGATCATCCGGGCGCCAGGAAGGGGGTGCTCCCTCTCCTGCCAGCCGGCAGCGGTGAGCAGGTCGGCCGCGTCGTCCGCCTCGGCGCGTCGGGTCAGGACACTGCTGGGCTCGGTGTCCAGACGCCGGGCGGTCTCCAGGACGACGCCGTAGGTGAGTTCGTGCGGTGTCTGGGGGCTGAAGCACGCCCACCACAACCACTCGGAGCCCGGTGCCTCGCGGGCCGTGAGCATCCAGTTGTCGTCCAGCAGGAGGTTGCCGGACAGGAAGGTGCCGTGCTGCAGACGAAGCCGGCCGCACGGGCTTTCCAGTTGCGGGTTCTCGCCGTCGGCAGCGATGCGCCACTCGTACTCGGAGGTGAGGTGGTGCAGGAGGTCGAACGGCGCGGTACCGGGCCCGGCGAGTTCCAACGGGCGGACAGCGACCAGGTCGTCGGCATCGGGTTCGGCGGGCAGGGGAGGTCTCCAGGAGCGCAGGGGTGGGGTCAGGACGGGCGGCGCCGCGGGGCCAGCACCGATGCGGTACCGGCGGTGCGCGGCTGGCCGGCGGACTGCGGCGTGGCGGGCAAGGGCCGGAGGCCGGTGCTGCGGGCGGCACCGGAGCGACCGTTGTGCGGCAGCTGCTCCGTGACGGGCTGGGTGGTCAGCAGGTTCCGGTGGCGGGCCGGCAGCTGGTCTGCCCGGCGGACGGCGGGGCCCAGGAGGGCGCGGACGGCGGCGGTCAGCAGCGGCTCGGGGGCCATCGGGGTGAACCTGATGGTCCAGGTTCCGGTGTCGGCGGCGCCGGTCAGCATCACCTCGCTGCTGGGGGCCTCCAGCGGGAAGGTGAGGGCCGCGCGGCGGTCCGGGGCGGAGACCAGCTCGTAGCCGTCCCGGTGGTGTCCGGACCAGCCGGCCGCGAGCAGCGCGGCGCGGGCGTGGTGGCCGACAAGGCGGCCCGTGCTGGTGGGGAAGCCCGGGGTGTGGCGGGTGCCGGCGGCGGCTTCGTCGAGCAGGGCCCGGGTGATCTCGGCCGGCACCTGGTGGCAGAAGCCGATCGACCAGCCGATCCCGGTGAGGGACAGCGGGGCCGTGCCCGATCCGTTGGAGAGCGCGATGCCGGTGGTGCCGCTTACGAGGACTACGTGGGTGGGTGAGTTGTAGGGGCGGAACCAGCCGTGCTCGGTGGTGAGGAGGGAGGGCAGGTCGGTGTCGCCGGGCCCGGCGAGGTGTACGGGGCGGACGGCGAGGAGCGGGTCGGTGGGTGCGAGGGAGGCAGTGGGCACAGATCTCGTTCGGTCAGGGGGCCGGGACTCGGCCTCGGCCCGAATGCGGGATGGCCGGGCGCAGGGGCCCGGCGGAGAACACGACGGCCGGTGCGGTGCCGGTGGGCAGGCTCGTGCGGGCAGTGGCCGCGCGGACCCGGCGGTGCCCGTCGTCGGCGGGCGGTCCGGGGCAGAGCCCGCGTTCCTCGACCAGCAGCAGTGCGTGGTCGAGACGGGGCAGGAGCCTGCGGCGGACCGTCTCGGCCGCTCGGGCCGGTGAGCCGCTGACGCTGACGCCGAACGGCGTCAGGTCCTCCACCGTGCCGGGATCCGTGCCGGTGGGGACGAGCGGTGCGATCAGGTAGCGGCCCGGGCGGAGCGGGCGCGGGAGCACGACCAGCTCCCGGCCCTGGCTGTCACGCAGCATCCCGAGACGGTCGTTGACGAACTCCAGCAGGGCCCATTGGGTGATCCCGAGGTCCCAGAGCTGCTCGTACACCTCGGTCAGCGCCGCCGACCGGCTCACGTCCGCGAGTACCGGCTCCCACGTTCCGGGGAGCCGGCGGGCCACCTGATCGGTGAACGCCTCCAGGGCGCGTTCGTCCCTCACCGCAGCCGCCCCCGGTCCGCGACCGTGGGCAGCTGCGGTCCGGCCGGATCGGGCGAGGGGCCGCCGGAGGCCGGGGCGGTGCCCGAGCGGGCGGCGCTGGAGCGGCCGGTGCTCGCCGCGACGACCTGCAAGTACGGCAGGTGCGTCTCGGGCAGCGACCGGCGGGTCCGCAGCACCGGGGCCGGGTCGACGGCGGCGAGGGCCGCTGCCGTGACCATGTACGACGGCGTGCTGCTGGTGAAGTCCGCGGACCAGGCACAGAACCGGTCGTCGATGCCCGCAGTGAGCGTCCATGAGGGAGGAGCCTGGCCCTCCAGCTCCTCGTAGCGCCCGAACTCGGCCGAGTTGTACTGGAGTACGACCTTCGGGTCCGGCGCGCTGAAGGTGGTCCACACACTGGCGGTCCGGCTCGTCCAACCGTGCCGGTCCAGCTCGAAGGGTGAGACGTACTCGCTGTCGGCTGGCCGGGCGTCGCCGGTCACGGTCTCGGCGACGAGTCGGGTCACCTCGCCGAGGACCTCGGCTGGCGTCTTGTAGCTGAAGTTGGCCTTCCACGTGGGCACGCCCAGTGGGCCGGCCAGCGCGGTGATCTGCCAGGCGTCCCGGGTCCGCTCGGGAAGGTGTGCGACGCGGACGGTCCGGCAGTCGCTCTCCCACAGCCGCCCGCTGTGAAAGGTCGCGGACCTCCAGCCCGCCTCGCTGGTCAGGGCCGCTACCGCCCGCTCGACGGGGCCGGGCCCGGCCAGGTACAGCGGGCTGACGGCCACCGGGGTCTCCAGGCCGTTCCCGTCGGCGAGGAGTTCGGCCGCGGTCGGCAGCGCTGCGCGGGCCTCGGCCTCGCGCCGGTCGGCCTTGGCCAGCTCGGCGAGGGCGCGGGCGACCACCCGCTGCGGCAAGTCGTCGCTGGTGCGGACGAGCGGGCTGCCGTCGGCGACGGCGCCGTTCACGGCCGCGATCAGGTGCAGCGGCGTGCACGAGCTGAAACCTGCGGTCCAGCCCACGTCCGGGTCGCCCGATGCGACGCGCCAGGTGAAGCCGCTCTGCACATCGGAGGCCATCTCGACAGCCGGATCGACGAGCGGGCCGACCTCGTACTCGACCTCGCCGTCGTCCGAGGTGGTCAGCCAGCGGCCGTCGGCGCAGACCGTCGGCCAACCCGCCTCGGAATGAGCCTCGTTGGCGTCGGCGAGTGTGCCCTCCAGCGACACGAAGGTGCCCGTGGTGTCGCTGACCGCGTCGTACTGCAGGGAGTCGGAAAGCGCTCCGAGGAACGCCCCGACGATCTCCGGCGGGGTGGCTCGGCTGAATCCGCCGCGCCAGGTGGGGACGGCGAACGGGTCCAGGGCCGCGGTGACCTGCCACGACTGCTCCCGGTCGGGGAGGTAGCCGACGCGAACACGGTGGCACGGGCTGGTGGCGACCACCTCGGTGAGATACGGGCCGAGAGCCACAACCCGCCAGCCGCGCAGCGGCTCGAAGACGGCGTCGACGGCCTCCCGGTCGCCGGGGCCGGCGAGGTAGCGGGGGCGGACGAGGGTTTCGACGTCGGGATCGTGGTGCGGCAGATAGGTGTCGGGCAAGGGCGACAACTCCAGAGTGGGGGGGGGTGGTGCAGCGAGCGCCGGTGTCAGCGGCCGGGGCGGCGGCGGGTGCTGGGATCGGTGGCCGGCGGCGGTGTCGGCGAGTTGGTCGGTGAGGGCTTGAGCGGTGCGACGCGATGCCGGGCCGCCTGAGCCCGAGTGGCTGCCGGAAGGGGCGCGGAGGTGTCCCGGGTCCACTCGTACGCGGCTTTGAGGCTGTCGAACTGCCCGTGGCGGACCGTGTAGGCGGGGCTCTTCTCGTCGGGCACCCGCCAGAAGAAGACCTCCGCCGCTGGGCCGGAGGTCTGCTGGGCGTCGGTGGCGATCACCCAGGTCTCGTACGGCGGTTCGTGGCGGCTGAAGGTGTCGTGGACCTCGAACCTCTCGCCACTGCCACGCAAGAAGTCCTCCAGCCGCTCGGTCTCGGCATCCAGCGGATCGCTCCACCCCTTCGGCTCCAAGACCCTGCTGGGGTCCGCCCCGCGGCCCACCAGCCAGTTCTGCGCCAGCGGGATCAGTGCGTGGGAGGTCATGGTGGCCCGGACCGTGCGGGTGCCCGGGGTGCGATCGAAGTGGGCGGCGACGATCTGCGGTGCACCAGGCCGCTCGTCGTAGGAGGCGTGTGCGTCGAGGAGGAGGAAGTAGTCGTGCAACCGCGCTCCTGGGCGGCGCGGGGTGTCCGACGCCCACTGCTTCGCGATCATCCACAGCGAACTCTCGGGGTGGAACAGCCGGTTGATGGTCCGGGCTGACTCGGCATCGGCCGCGTCGAACTCGTCGAGGTCGAGTTCGTCATGGGCGTCGTGGAAGGAAGCGATGTACAAGGGCGAGGGTGGTCTTTCTGGTCAGCGGCGAGGGACGGACCGGTGGCCGGGGGCGGTGGACGGCGGTGGAGCGGTCCAGGGGATCGGTGTCGAGCGGACCGTGGGGGGCACGCCGGCCCCGGTCTCGGAAGGACCGTGGCGGTTCCGGACCGATGCCGGGGACCGGCAGGCCCGGGGGCGGGCGTTCGCTTCCTGCTCCGGGCCGCGGCCGGGAATCTGGGGTTGGAGCGGCTCGGTGGTGCGTTCCGGTTGATGTTGTTCGAAGAGGCGGGCGGCCTTCGTCCACCAGGACGCGGCGAGATCGCCGTTGTCTTGTACGGCTCGGCACTGGGCGCGGTGAGCCCCCAGCCCACCGGTGAGGGGCGCGAGGGCATGGGGCACGGCACTGGTGACCAGCTCGACGTACGCCCGCCCGCCGAGGACGATCACATCGGCGTCGTCTAGGTCCAGACGCCGGGCCTGGGCGCGGATGGTGACGGCGCTCACCGCCTTGGCGTCCCCGAGCTTCACGTCGTAGTAGAGGAGGCTGCGGTCCAGCTCCACCAGTCCGTGGAGGGCGCTGACGATCACCGGCCGACGGCGTCCAGCTGCGAGCGCGTCGGCGGCGGCGCGCAGCGATCGGTGGTACTGGCCCCGGTAGAGATCGCCGGCCGGTAGGGCGTTGGGGCGGCCGAACTCGTTGACCCCGGGATCGAACTTCAGTGAGCCACAGGAGATCACCACGATCCTGCGGCGAGGGGTCTGCACGCCGTGCCGTTCGGCGTAGGCCCGGCCGGCGGCGGTGAGGTGGATGTCCGGAGGGCCGAAGAGTTCGTCGTACTGATAGGTGCGGTCCCCGATGGTGAACGGGCGCATGTGGGCGAGGCCCTCGTCCACCAGGACGCGGTGGGTGCGGGCGTTGAAGGTGTTCGGGACTTGGTGGTCGGGGTCGGCGGCGGCTGCGAGGACGGCCTGGTGGGGCTGGGCGGCAAGCTGGTGTGGTGTCGGCAAGCTGTTCCTTCGTCGTAGTCGGGGTTCGACGGGACCTGCCGTCTGGGCCGCGGGGGACCTCCGGGCGAAGGGAGTTGACGGGCGGGCAGTCCGGCGTCAGAGCCGGTCGGCGGCGGGGGCCAGGGCGCGGCGCAGCCGAGGCAGGGTCAACGTGGAGTCGAGGCGTCCGGCGGCGAAGAACACCGGGGCCCCGCTGCCGCCGGTGTCGCCGGGGCGGGCGAGGCTGTAGCCGACGGCGGCGCCCTGCGCGTCGGTTCGCCAGCGCACGAGCACGCCGCGGGCGGCCAGCGCCGAGGCGTAGTCGTCCACAGTGGTGGCTTCTTCCAGGGCCTGGCGCATGTGCTGCTGGAGCCAGACGCGGGACGTCTCGTCCCAGCCCTGGCGTTCGGCCTTGATGATCTCGGCGGTGGTCGGGTAGCTGGTGCTGGTCCGTTCGCCGAGCCCGACCCGGCGCAGCCCCCACTCGGCCTCGATGGCTCGGCACTCGGCCTGGGCCCGCATCGCGTCGCGGTGCATGGCGGGCCGGGCGCCGGTGGGTAGGACAGTGACGGCGGCGAGGTGGAT
>NZ_JBEZUT010000314.1:0-10179 GCF_040636595.1 Kitasatospora sp. NPDC036755 | reverse complement strand
AGGCCGTCCGGGCCGGGCTGCGGCCGGAAGCGCAGCACCGCGCCGAGCCGCAGCCCGGTACCGGCGCCGTGCCAGCGGTCCGCGAGCGCCGCCAGGTTGACCTGCAGGCAGTCGAAGAGCTCCTCGCGCCCGCTCATCCGAGACTGCCCGCGGGCTCGTCGACCGGCACCCGGCCGAGGGAGGCCATGGCCGTTCCCAGGGCCGCCTCCAGCGGGCCCTCGTTGACCAACTCGCCGTCCATCAGCTGCTGGTAGGCCGCCAGGTCGAGGTAGCCGTGGCCGCTGACCACGGCCACCACGCCGTGCTCGGACCGCATGCCGTCGGCCCCGCCGGCCGCCAGTTTGGCGGCCGCGGCCAGCGAGTGGCCCGACTCGGGCGCGGGCAGCACCAGCTCGCTGCGGGTGAACAGCCGGCCCGCCTCCAGGGCCTCGACCTGACCGACGGCGGTGGCCGCGATCTGGTCCCGGTGGCGCATCGCGGACAGCAGCTTGGCCGCGCCGTGGAAGCGCAGGCCGGCGGAGTGCGAGTCCGGGATCGGGTAGGAGCTGCCGATGGTGTACATCGCCTCCAGCGGCCCCGTCCCGGTGGCGTCGGTCTGGTCGTACGCGTAGACGCCGCGGGTGAGCTTCGGGGTGGCGCTGGACTCCGCAGCCACCAGCAGCGGCTGGTCGGCGCCGCGGCTCGCCGCGTCGGCGAAGAACGGCAGCGCGATGCCTCCGAAGTTGGAGCCGGCGCCGACACAGCCGACCACCGTGTCGATCCGGGCGTCGAGCCGCTGGAGCTGCTCGATGGCCTCCGTCCCGATCACCGACTGGTGCAGGATGCTGTAGGTCTCGCCGCTGCCGATGCAGAACGCCGCGCCCTCGGTGCGCCCGGCGTACTCCACCGCCTCGCCGATCGCCAGCGACAGGCTGTTCACGTCACCGGCGGCCCGGTTGCGGGAGACCTCGGTCAGCGGGCTCGGGCTGGCGTGCAGCGTCGCGCCCAGGGTGCGCATCAGGGTGCCGCGGTAGGGCTTGCGCCGCAGGCTTCCGCCGACCATGAAGACGGTGCACTTGAGGCCGAACATCGCGCAGGCGGCGGCCAACGCGGTGCCCCACTGGCCGGCGCCGGTCCCGGTGACCAGCTCCTTGGCGCCCGCCCTGGCGTAGTAGTACGCCTGGGCCAGCGCGGTGTTGAGCTTGTGGCTGCCGGAGATGTTGCCGCCCTCGTACTTGACGTAGATCGGCACCCGGGCGCCG
Organism: Kitasatospora sp. NPDC036755; assembly: GCF_040636595.1. Taxonomy (NCBI): domain Bacteria; kingdom Bacillati; phylum Actinomycetota; class Actinomycetes; order Kitasatosporales; family Streptomycetaceae; genus Kitasatospora; species Kitasatospora sp. NPDC036755. The sequence goes on along the minus strand of NZ_JBEZUT010000314.1, from coordinate 8,938 downwards.
ACCTCGCGCTCGAAGCCGCGCGCCCGCCACAGCGGCGTCGGGCGGAACGCCCGGTAGGCGTCGACCACTTCGGCCGGGATGTCCCAGTACTCCTTGGACTGGATGCTCTGCCGGGCCAGCACCAGCGGCAGGTTGACCTGCAGCCCGGTGCCGCCGGCGGACTCCGGGGTGCGGTCCGGCGGCAGCTCGTGGCCCAGGTGCGGCAGGACGCTGCGCCAGCGGGTCGGCAGGGCCACCGCGCTCATCGCGCCACCGCCGCTCCGGCGGCGACCGCGTCGACCAGGTCGGCCACGGTGTGGAAACTGCGTCCGACGAACAGGTCGTCGGGCAGTTCCACGTCCAGTTCGTCCTCCAGCCGGACGAGCATGCCGACGAAGCCGAGGGAGTTGATCCTCAGCAACTCGCCGTTCAGCGGCTCCTCGTCGCTGATGTCGGCCGGCCGCAGCGAGAGCCGGGATTCGGCAATCACCACGCGCTTGACGGACTCGGCGACCGCGCCGCGGTCAGGTCCGGTGGTCATCGGTTCCTCCGAAGGGAGTCAGGAAGGGCGGAGCAGTGGGGAGGGTGCGGGGTGTTCCGGGAGTCGGCGGTGAGCCGGACCAGGAAGGCGTCGATCTGCCGGAGGGTCTCCTGCTGGTGCGGCGGGCGGAACACCTCGAAGTGCCCGCAGGCCAGGTGGCCGACCGTCAGGTCCGGTGCGAGCTCGCGCCACTCGGCGGTCTGCCGTTCCCGGCGGCCGCCGGCACAGGCCAGCAGCAGGGCCGGTCCGCGGTGGGGCGCGGTGACCCGGTGCCCGGTGACCGCCGCGATGTGCGCGTCGGTGGTGCGCCGCAGGCAGTCCGGGTCGGTACGGCCCGGGGCGGTGCGGGCGGCCTCGGCGACCGCCTCGTGCACCTCGGCGGGCAGTCGGGCCCGCGCCGGCCGCTGCCGGTGGCTGTCCACCAGCACCACGGCCGGCGGCCGCTGCCCCGTGCCGGCCAGTCGCGCGGCCAGCTCCCAGGCGAGCACGCCGCCGAGCGACCAGCCGACCAGCAGGTCCGGGGCGGACGGCAGCCCGCGCAGCAGGGCCAGGTAGTCGTCCGCCATCCCGGCCACCGAGTCGCCCGGCCGCTCGCCGGGCAGCAGCCCGGCGGCCCGGACGCCGTGCACCGGACCGTACCGGGCCAGCCGTCCGGCCAGCGCCAGGTACGGGCTCAGCCCGCCTCCCGTGGGGTGGATCAGGACCGAGCGGAACGCACCCGACGACCGCCGCACGGGCACCAGCAGAGGGGAATCGAATTCAGTCACGACCGATCAGGACTCCCCCGTCATGAATTCCCCGATCACGGCGAATTCGACAAATGCAGTGGATGCAATGAATTCAATGAATGCGGTGGGTGCGGTGGACGCAGCAGGGTCGGTGAATTCGGAGACCCGGCTTCGGCGAATGCCCCGGAAAATCCTCCGGGCGATCCACCGGCTTTCCTGACCGAGCATCCCCCACGGATCGAAAGTTGGTCAAAGACCTTTTGCCGCCGTCATAGAAGAAGGTGATGCGGCGCCGTCCGGCGCGGCCTCGCCGAGGGCGGCGGCGGCCGGCACCCCGGGAGCCAGCGCGCGCAGGAACGGACGGGCCACCAGCGCCGCGGCCAGCGCGAAGACGGCGAAGGCCGCGCGCATGCCGAAGCGGTCGGCGAGCAGCCCGACCAGGCCGGCGCCCAACGGCGCGGCGCCCCAGCTGAACAGCCGGTGCGCCGCGTTGTACCGGCCGAGCATCCCCTCGGGCACCAGCCGCTGGCCGATCGTACGGGCGTTGACCCGCCACAGCGTGCCGCCCGCACCGCCCGCGAAGGCGGCCGCCGCGACCGCCGGCACACTGGCCGTCAGCGCCGGGGTGCCGAGCATCGCGCAGGTGCCCAGCACATCCGCGAACATCGCCGCGCGCACCCCGAGCCGGCGGTTCAGCCGCACCGCGGCGGCCGCCCCGACCAGTCCGCCCAGGCCCAGCATGCCCAGCACCGCGCCGTACTGGCCCGGGCCGAGCCGCAGCTCCCGCTGCGCGTACAGCGGCAGCAGCGCCAGCCAGGCGCCCCAGCAGGCGCACAGCACCGTGAGCGTCAGCGCCAGCGCCCGCAGCAGCGGGGTGCGCCACAGAAAGCCCAGGCCCGAACCGATCTCCCGGAGCACCGGCGGCCGGGGACCGCCGCCGTCGGGGCCGGCGGCGCGGAACCGCCCGCGCAGCAGTACCAGCGCCACCCCGGCCAGCGCGTACCCGAGCCAGGCGGCGCCGAGCGCGAAACCGGCTCCGGCCGCGACCAGCATCCCGCCGACGAACGGCCCGCAGAGCTCGTTGCAGACGGTCTCCGCCCCGGCCACCCAGGCGTTGGCCCGCTCCCGCCCGGGCTCGGGCACCGCGGCCGGCACCAGCGCGGCGGCCGCGGTCAGCGCCACCACCTCGGCGGTGCCCAGCAGCAGGGCCGCGCCGTACAGCACCGGCAGGCCGAGCCGCCCGCCCGCCGCGCACCCGCCCAGGGCGCCGACCACCGCCAGCCGGACGGCGTTCGCGCCCCACAGCAGCCGGCGCCGGTCGGCCCGGTCCACCAGTACCCCGACCGGCAGCGAGGCCAGCAGCCAGGGCAGCGAGAAGGCCAGCCCCGCCAGGGTGACCGAGCCGGGCGAACCGCCCAGCCGGACGGCGGTGAGCGGCAGGGTCACCTTGGTGACGCCGTCGGCCAGGTTGGTGACCGCGGTGAAGCCGACCGGGGCCCGGGTGTTGCGCCGGCCGCGCCGGCCGGCGTCAGTCACCGCCGCCGGGCAGGCCGCCGCGCAGCCTGCCGTCGGCCTCCACCAGCCAGCTGTGGGTGAACAGGTCGCCGATGGTCACCGGCCCGCGGGCGTGCAGCCGGCTGGTGCTGATCGCGATCTCCGAGCCCAGGCCCAGGGTGGGCCCGTCGTTGAGCCGCAGCGAGCCGTTGACCACCACGGCCGAGGCGTCCACCCGCCGGGCGTACCACTCGGCCACCGCCGGGTCGCCCGAGACCACGCCCTCGGTGTGGCCGGAGCCGTGCCGCCGCACCAGGGCCAGCGCCTCCCGCGGACCGGCCACCGGCACCACCCCGATGGTGGCGTCGAGGAACTCCCGGCCCAGGTCGTGCTCGCCGAGCCGCTCGATCCGGCAGCCGGGCGGCAGGTCGGCGGGCTCCGGCAGCGCCGGGTCCAGCCGCAGGGTGAGGCCGACGCCGTCCCGCCGGGCCTGCTCGAGCACGGCCGTTAGGTAGCCCTCGGCCGCCTCGCCGTCGACCAGCGCGACCTCCAGCGAGGTGCAGCCGGCCGGGGCGGGGATCTTGCTGTCCAGGGTGATCGCGGCGGCCGTCGCCGGATCGGCGGTGCGGTGCACGTACAGGTGGTTGACCCCGCCGCCGGATGCCAGCAGCGGGACCGAGCCGGCCGAGCGGCAGAAGTCGATCAGCGAGGGGCCGCCGCGCGGCACCAGCACGTCGATCGCGTCCGACCGGGTGACAAGGGTCCGCAGCACCTTGCGGCTCGGGTCCTCCAGCACCGTCACCAGCGCGGCGGGCAGGCCGGCCGCGGTCAGCGCGCCGCGCACCACCGCGCCCAGCGCGGCGTTGGTCCGGGCGATCTCCTTGCCGCCGCGCAGCAGCACGGCGTTGCCGGCGGCGGCGAACAGCAGCGCTCCCTCGACCGTCACGGTCGGGCGCGCCTCGTAGATCATCAGGGCCACGCCGAGCGGCTTGCGCACCCGGCGCAGCACCCCCCAGTCCGCGATCGGGACGCCGGGGTCCGGGGCGGTCGCGGCGCGCAGCTCGGCCGGCACCGCCCGGGCCATCCGGACCAGCTCCGCCAGGTGCTCGCCGGTCAGCCGCAACCGCTCCACCAGGACCGGGGGCAGCCCGCGGGCCGCGGCCTCGTCGAGGTCCTCGGCGTTGGCGGCCAGCACGCCGGGCCAGTGCTCGCCGAGGTCGTCGGCGAGCCGGTGGCAGTACCGCGCGTAGGCCTCGTCACCGGCCGGTGGCGCCGTGTCGAAGGCCTCGCGGGCCGCGTGCAGGATGTCGTCGACCATTTCTCTCCAACCTGGTTTCCGCGGTTTCGGTGGAATGCACGGGTACTCGCGACGGTACTGCCGCGCGCGGCCCGCCCGAGGAGCGCCATAGCGTTCTTCGATAACGCCATAGCGGCGCCTGATGGACCGTCGGCGAACTCCTTGACCCGGCCTTTCCCGGCTGGCTGGATGTCCGTCATGGAATACCGCCGTCTTGGCCGCAGCGGCCTGTCAGTGAGCGCGATCGCGTACGGAAACTGGATCACCCACGGGTCCCAGGTCGCCGAGGAGCAGGCCCACACCCTGGTCCGGGCCGCGCTGGCGGCCGGGATCACCACCTTCGACACCGCCGACATGTACGCCGACACCCGGGCCGAGGAGGTGCTGGGGCGCGCGCTCCAGGGCGAGCGGCGGGAGAGCCTGGAGATCCTCACCAAGGTCTACTGGCCCACCGGCCCCGGCGGCCCGAACGACCGGGGCCTGGGCCGCAAGCACGTCATGGAGTCCGCCCACGCCTCGCTGCGCCGGCTGCGCACCGACTACGTCGACGTGTACCAGGCCCACCAGTTCGACCACTCGGTCCCGCTGGAGGAGACCATGCTGGCCTTCGCGGACCTGGTCCGCCAGGGCAAGGCGCTCTACATCGGTGTCTCCGACTGGAACGCCGAGCAGCTGACCCGCGGCATCGAGCTGGCCCGCGAGCTGCGCATCCCGCTGATCTCCAGCCAGACCCAGTACTCCATGCTCTACCGCGCGATCGAGTCCCAGGTGGTGCCGGCCTGCGAGCGCGCCGGGCTCGGCCAGCTGGTCTGGTCACCGGTCGCCCAGGGCGTACTCACCGGCAAGTACCTGCCGGGCGGGCAGCCGCCGGCCGGCTCGCGGGCCACCGACACCGAGGGCGGCGCCTTCATCGCCCGCTGGATGCGCGACGAGGTGCTGCGGCGGGTGCAGCTGCTGCGCCCGATCGCCGAGCAGTGCGGCCTGACCATGGCCCAGCTCGCCGTCGCCTGGGTGCTGCAGAACCCCAACGTGGGTTCGGCGATCATCGGCGCCTCCCGCCCCGAGCAGATCGCGGACAACATCAAGGCGGTCGGCGTGCGGCTGGAGCCCGAGGTGCTCGCCGCGATCGACGCCGCGCTGGACGGCACCGTCGAGGACGACCCGCGGCTGATCGGGCGCCTGCTCACCGACTGAGGCCGGGCGCCGCCCCACTCCCCCAACATCCTTCCGGAACCCAGGAGATGCCCCCGTGCGAGTAGGCGTGATCGGTGGCGGTGCCGCCGGAACCAGCGTCCTTGACGCGCTGGTCCGCCGGCACGACGGCCGCCGCCCGATCGAGGTGACGGTCTTCGAGGCGGACAAGCAGTACGGCCCCGGGCGCGCCTACCAGGCGGACTCCTCGGCCGCCCTGGTCAACCAGCCGGCCCGGCACATGTCGCTGCGGCACGACCAGCCGGACCACTTCCTGGCCTGGTACCGGGCGCGTGCCCCGCTGCCCGCGGACCCCGACTTCTACGTGCCGCGCACGCTGTTCGGCGAGTACCTGGAGAGCTCCTTCCACCAGGCCGTCGAGGACGGCGCCGCCGTTTCGGTGCGGGTGCGCACGGTCGGCGAGCGGGTGGTGGCGCTGTCCCGGTCCGGCGCGGGCTTCCTGGCCCGCACCCCGGCCGGGGAGGCGCACCCGCTGGACGCCGCCTTCCTGTGCACCGGCAGCTCGGAGCCGGTGGACAGCTACGGCCTGGCCGGGCTGCCCGGCTTCCTGCCCGACCCGTACCCGCTGCGCACGGTCGCCGACACGATCCGGCCCGACGCCGCGGTCAGCGTGCTCGGCACCGGGCTGAGCGCGGTCGACCTGGTACTCGAACTGGCCCGCCGCGACCACCGGGGGCCGCTGCGGATGGTCTCGCGCAACGGCCTGCTGCCGGGCGTGCGCAACCCGGCCGTCTCGGTGCCCACCCTGGTCGCCACGCCCTCCGAGATCCGGACACTGGCCGCCCGCCCGGGCGGCCTGACCGTCGCCGCCCTGGGCGACCTGGTCGCCCGTGAGCTGGCGGCGCACGGACTGGACCCGGCCGCCGTGCTGCGCGCCTGCCGGGTCGAGGCGCAGCCGTACGACCGGCTGCGCCGCCACCTGGACGCGGCCGAACGCGGCGAGCGCTGGCAGGCCGTGCTCGCCCAGATCACCGGCGACTCGCAGATCGAGGACGCCTGGTCGCTGCTGGCCGAACCGGACCGCCGGCACTTCCAGCGGGACTGGCACGCCATGGCGGTCAGCCTCTGGTCGCCGATGCCGCTGGACTCCGCGCGGACCCTGGCCGAGCTGGTCGAGGCCGGCCGGCTGGAGATCCTGCGCGGCGTCCGTTCGGCGTCCCCGCACCCGGACCGCGCCGGATTCCTGCTCCAGGGCGAGGAGTTCACCCACGCGGCGGACCACGTGGTGAACACCGTGCGCCCGCTGAGCGCCGCGGTCCCGCTGCGCGCGGTGGAGCTGATGGACTCGCTGGTCGCCGGCGGCCTGGCGCGGCCGCACCGGTTCGGCGGCCTGCGGATCGACCTCGCGACCAACCGGGTGCTCGCCCCGGACGGCACCCCCACGCCCGGCCTGTACGCGCTCGGGCAGCCCGCGGTCGGCGAACTCCACGCCGCCACCAGCAACCTGTCGATGATCAGCCGACGCGCGGCGCAGTCCGTGGCCGGACTGCTCGGCCGGTAGCCGGCGCCCCGCCCCCACTCCCAAACGCTGAAGTGAGGCCCCAAACCATGTTCGTACTGGTCGATCCCGTCTCCACCGGCCGCGCGCTCGGCATCGCCTTCCGCGAGGAGGGCGCCGACACGCTCCACCTGTACCAGGAGAACCTGCGCGCGGCGTACGACGCCGACCAGGTGCCCACCCGCAAGCTGATGCACGAGGACCTGGACAAGACGGTCGAGCTGCTGGAGCAGCTCAAGCCCGAAGCCGTCATCGCGGCCAGCGAGTTCGGCGTGATCCTGGCCGACACGCTGGCCCGGCGGCTGGGGCTGGCGCACCACCGCCCGGAGCAGGCCGCGGCCCGCCGCGACAAGCACCTGATGGTCCGCGCGCTGGAGGAGGCCGGCGTGCCGGCCGCCCGCACCGTCTCGGTCCGCTCCGCCCAGGAGCTGGAGGCCGCGCTGGCCGACTGGACCGACTTCCCGGTCATGGTCAAGCCGCTCAACAGCGCGGGCAGCGACGGCTGCCAGGTCTGCGGCACCGCCGAGGAGGTGCGCGGCGCGTACCGCCGGATCGCCGACGACCTCAACCTGATGGGCCTGGTCAACGACGAGGTGCTGGTCCAGGAGTTCCTGAAGGGCACCCAGTACATCGTCAACACCGTCAGCATCGACGGCCGCCACCTGGTCTGCGACGTCTACGCCGAGCGGATCGACCTGGTCGACGGCGCCCCGGTGCTGCGCCACATCATCTCCCGCCCGGAGCTCACCGAGCCGGAGAGCGCCCTGGTGGCCTACGTGCTGGACTGCCTGGACGCGCTGGGCATCCGCGAGGGCGCGGGCCACACCGAGGTGATGCTGACCCCGCGCGGCGCCCGCCTGGTGGAGGTCAACTCCCGGGTGATGGGCCCCTCGCTGGCCCCCGACCCGTACCACGCGGCCTACGGCTACAGCCACCAGCACCTGGTCGTGGAGCGGTACCTGCGCCCGGCCGAGTTCGAGGCCCGGTTCGACCGGCCCTACGGCGGCCGGCAGACCGTCGCCAAGCTCTTCCTGCGCTCGCGCCGGCAGGGACCGCTGCGCGCCGTCGACGGGCTGCGCACGCTGCGCCGGCTGCCCGGCTTCCACAGCATCGACCGGCTGCCGGCGATCGGCGAGCCGATCGGCGACCGCGGCCTGACCACCGGCGAGGGCGGCATCGCCTACCTGGTGCACACCGACGCCGACGTGCTCACGCGCTCGCTGGACGCGGTGCACGCGCTGGAGGACGCCGAGACCTTCTTCCGGGTCGAGGAGGCATGACCACCGCGCCCCCGGCCGAAAAGGCCGCCCGGCGGCCCGCGGACGGCGCGCTGGCCGTGCTGCGCGCCGCCCCCAGGCCGGTCCGGTACGTGCTGGCCGGCGTCCTGGTCAACCAGCTCGGCGCGTTCGTCCAGTCCTTCCTGGTGCTCTACCTGCTGCACCAGGGCTTCACCGAGCAGCAGGGCGGCATCGCGCTGGGCTGCTACAGCGTCGGCGCGGTGGCCGGCTCGCTGGCCGGCGGGGAGCTGACCCGCCGGCTCGGGCCGCGGCGCACCATCGTGCTGTCGATGTTCGGCTCGGCACTGCTGGTCGTCTCGATCAGCCTGGTCGGCCGCCCGTCGGCGTTCCCGCTGCTGCTGGCGGTCACCGTGCTGGCCGGTCTCGCCGCGCAGACGTACCGGCCCGCCGCCGGCAGCCTGCTCTCCGACCTCACACCGGCCGACCGCCAGGTGATGGTGATGTCGCTGTTCCGGATCGCCATGAACACCGGCGGCACCCTGGGACCGCTGCTGGCCTCCTGGCTACTGCTGATCGACTGGAACCTGCTGTTCTGGGCCAACGGCGTGGCGGCCGCCTGCTACGGCGTGATCGCGCTGCTCCTGCTGCCGCGGACCACCGCCGCCGGCCGGCCCGCCGACGTTCCGCAGGCCGGGGCGGAGCCGACCGCCGGCTACCGCGCGCTGCTCGGCGACGGGCGGTTCGTGCTGTACCTGACGGCGATGGGGTTCAGCGCCCTGATCTACGCCCAGTACTTCGCCGTCCTCCCGCTCAAGCTCACCGAGGACGGGCACTCCACCGTCCTGTACAGCGCGGTGCTCACCATCTCCGGCGCCATGGTGGTCGGCTGCGAGCTGTTCGTCACCAAGTACGTGCAGCGCTGGCGGGCCGGCACCGCGGGCGGCGTCGGGC
>NZ_JBEZUT010000313.1:0-10183 GCF_040636595.1 Kitasatospora sp. NPDC036755 | reverse complement strand
TCGTACCCAACGAGTCCGCGAGCGAGAAGGGCCCGTACCAGCTGAAGATGGCGATGGCCCTCTCGGTCAACACCTACTTCGTGCAGATGGAGCAGCGTCGAGGGCCCCGGGGCCGCCGGCGGCGCCGGTCGCGGTGACGTCGCCCGAGCGGGAGGCGACCAGACGGCCGGCCTCGTGCATCCGCGTGAGCGTGAGCTGTCCCAGCGTCCCGGCCAGGCAGGCGAGTTCGCTCGCATCGAGGTCGAACTCCCGCCCCGCCGCGCGCCGTTCGGCCCGGTACAGCGCGCGCAGCGCCGCCCGGCAGCGCAGCCCCACCGCGGCCACCCCCGCCGCCGTCCCCAGCAGGAGTACCAGGACCACCCCCATGACGCCCCCTCCCCCACGGCGGACCAGCCCAGTGTGGGGTCGCCGCCGGCGGCCCGGCAAGCCACGGGCGACGCGCACGGCCACCGGACGCGCCCGCACGGCCGGCGGCCGGCGGCCGCACGCCGGGTGGCGGCCGAGACCGGCCGGGGTGGGGGTCAGACGGCGACGAAGCGGCGGTGGCCGTCGGCGGCGAGGATGCGGCCGAAGCGCATGCCGGGCAGGTGGGCGGCGACGAGGAGGTCGTCGGTGTCGGCGGCTTCGTCGGTGAGGCGGTTGCGCACGGCACTGGCGGCGGCGGGGTCGATGTCCCAGACCACCTGCCAGTCGCGTTCGGCGAACTGGACGACGGAGTGGACGACGTCACCGAGCAGCAGGGCTCGCCGACCGCCGCCGGAGGCGACGAAGACGGTGGTGCCGGGGGTGTGGCCGGGCAGGTGGAGGGCGTCGAGGCCGGGGGCGAGGGTGAAGTCGGTGTCGAAGAGTTCCAGCCGGTTCTCGACGGGGGTGAGTTTGGCGACGGTGTGGGGGGTGGCGTCGGGGCCGGTGACGAAGTGCTGCCAGTCGGCGCGGTGGGCGCGGTAGGTGGCGTTGGGGAAGACGGGCCGGCCCTCGACGCTGGCCCAGCCGATGTGGTCGAAGTGCAGGTGGGTGAAGACGACGTCGGTGACCTCGTCGGGGGTGGTGCCGTGGGCGGCGAGGGAGTCGAGCAGCGCGCCGCCTCGGTAGCGGCCGTCGTCGTGGGGGCCGACGCCGGCGTCGACGAGGACGGTGCGCCGGGCGGTGCGGACCAGGAAGCCGCCGAGCGGCAGGGCGAGGGTGCCGTCGGGTGCGAGGTGGTGGCGGTGGCAGGCCCAGGGGTCGTCGGCGCCGGGGCGGGTGAGGACGTCGGCGCCCCGTTCGGTGCCGGTGCCGTCGGTGATCGCCAGGATCTCGATGTCGCCGATCTTCATGTGCCGCCCCTCGGGTGATGGCTCGTCAGTTCCCATGTCGAAGACGTGGTCCGTTCATGGGCTGCCGGTGGCAACCACGGCGGGCGGCGCGGGATTCCCGTGGGGCGGGTCCGTTGATCGAGCCGGCAGGTTGCACACCCCGTTCCCCCGTCTGCGGGAACGGCCCTCCGGCACCGGTAGGAGGCACGGTTGAGCACGATGACCACACGCCACGCGTTCGGCCTGGCGTACGACCCCGGTGAGAGTCCCAACGACGGCAAGGGGAGCAACCCGCAGCCGGGGGACAGCGACGGCGGGCGTGACTACGTGTTCCAGTCGCTAGCCTGAGGCGATCACGGCCGGGCCGGTTCCCGAGACCTGGGGCCGGCCCGGGGGCGCATACCTGAGGGGACGTCGTGGCACGGCACTGGCACGCATACGGGTGGGTCGGACGCGAAAGGTCGGAGTCCAAGAGCCCCGGTGACGAGCTTCCGCCGATGGAGGTCAAGTACTGGTTGAAGAAGTCTCCGCGGCTCATCCGCGGCACCTTCCACGAGATCGAGGACGCTGTGGCGTGGATGGCCGACGAGCTGAGGCAGCATCCCTTCCCGGAGTCGTACGGCGGCAGCCAGGACGCACGGTTGCAGTACGTGCGGGACACCCTCGGCCAGAGCGCCGGCTCCGACGTGGTCTGGGGCTGGTACCCGAACAACAGTCAGTACGTGTCCTGCGCGCTCGTCACGTGCCCGCGTGTCGAGGACGGGCTCCCCTGCCCGCAGGGGCTGTAGCGCCCCCTCGGGGCCGGGGCCCCGCCGCCGCTGCCTGCCCGGGGCAGGGGCGGCGGGGTCCCGTTTCACCACCCCGCGTCGGATGGCTCGGTGGGTGCGGTCCTGGCCGGCGGGGTCAGACGGCGGCCAGGACGGGCGCGGGCGCGGCGGGGGCCGCGGGGGCGGGGTGGGTGAGGCAGTCGTCGGTGAAGGCGAGGGCCCGCAGGTGGTAGGGGCGGGCGGCGTGGCCCAGGGAGAGGTTGTGGCCGGCGCGGCGGGCGCGGGCCAGGTGGGCGAGGCCGGTGGGGAAGGCGGCGGTCAGGGCGGTGCGGTCGGTCTCGTCCAGGCGCCACCAGTGTTCGTGGTCGGCGAGGGTCAGGCGTACCGGTACGCGCACGCGGGCGGCGAGGGCGCTGTAGCGGGCGGGCCAGGTGGCCAGTTCGCGTGATTCGAGGGCGGGGACGGGGGTGAGCAGGGTGCGGGCGGCGTGGAAGGTGCCGGGCGGGTAGAGGTGGAGGGGGCCCCAGTTGAGGCGGCCGCCGCCGGCGAGGTCGTCGGGGCGGTCCCAGGCGCCGGGGGCGTAGTGCTGGGCGAGGCCGGAGATGTCGCAGCCCAGCAGGGGCAGGCGGGGGTCGGCGGGCCAGTGGGCGGCGAGGTGCAGGGCGATCTTGCCGCCGAAGGAGTGGGCGAGGAGTTGGACGCCGGCGCCGGTGTCGTGGGCGCGGGCGTAGTCGGTGAGGGCGGCGTGGAGGGTGGCGGCCTGGTCGGCGATGAGCTGGCCGGCGGGCAGGCGGTGGGCGGAGGCGCCGTGGCCGGGGCGGTCGATCGCGAGGACGGTGTAGCCGAGGTCGGCGGCGAGGGTGAGCAGGCTGGTGTCGGGGTGGGCGGGGCCGGCGAAGTAGGCGGCGCGCATGCCGCGGCCGTGGACGGCCAGGACGACGGCTTTGGGGGCGCGGCCCTCGGGTTCGGCGACGAGGGCGGACAGGGGGATGCCGTCGGCGTCCAGGACCAGGGAGCGGGTGCGCAGGTCGTTCCTCATGCGGCGACCGCCCCTGTGGCCGCGTCGAGGTCGGCGAGCCAGCCGGTGAGGTCGGTGGTGCGCATCAGGGAGGTGCCGATGAGCAGGGCGGCGTAGCCGGCGTCCAGGAGGCGGGCGGCGTCGGCGGGTTCGGTGATGGCGGAGGCGGAGACGGGGGCGCGGCAGCCGGCGGCCCGCAGGGCGGGCAGCAGGCGCAGGCTGCGGCCGAGGTCGCCGCGGTCGCGTTCGCGGGTGCGGATGTCCTTGTTGTTGACGGCGACGACGCATTCGGGGACGCGGGGCAGGGTGTCGAGTTCGCGTTCGTCGGTGATCTCGACGAAGGGGGTCAGACCGAGGTCGAGGGCGGCGTCGACGAGGCGTCGCAGGGAGGTGGCGGGCAGCAGGGCGGCGGTGAGCAGGACCGCGGAGGCGCCCAGGGCCTTGGCGGCTTCGAGTTGGGCGGGTCGGGTGAGGAAGTCCTTTTGCAGGACGGGCAGTTCGGTGGCGGCGGCGACGTCGCGCAGCAGGCGGGGGGTGCCGCCGAACCAGCGGCCGGTGACGACGGACAGGCAGGGGGCGCCGGCCTGTTCGTAGCGGGTGACGAGGTCGGTGACGGTGCGTTCGCCCAGCAGGTCGGCGCCGTGGGGGTCGCGGAGTTTGACTTCCATGACCAGGGGGCGGGCGGCGGTGAGCAGCGCGTCGATGAAGGTCATGCCGGGGTCTCCTGGAGGCGCGGGTGCCAGGCGCGGGTGAGGGCGGTGACGGCTTCGTGGGTGAAGCGGCCGGTGCGGTCGCGGGCGGCGGAGTCGATGTCGGCGCCGGCGTACAGGGGGTGGTCGGTGACGGTGCGGTAGGTGTCGCGGTTGGTGGCGTTGAGGCCGCCGGCGAGGAGGAAGGGGATGGTGAGGCGGGGCAGGAGGGCGTGGACGTGGGTGGGGTCCAGGGGTTGGCCGGTGGAGCCGACGCGGCCGTCGTCGGTGACGGTGTCCAGGAGGAACAGGTCGCAGCCGGCGCGGGCGTAGGCGCGGGTGAAGGCGCGTTCCAGGCAGCGGCCGCGGGAGAGGTGGAGGACTTTGACGAGGACGGCGTAGGGCAGGTGTTCGCGCAGTTCGGTGACGAGGGCGGGGCTCTGGTAGGCGTGGAGCTGGATCCAGCGGATGCCGGTGGCGCGGGCGAGGGCGGCGATGGTGGGGGCGTCGTCGAGGAAGGTGACGAGGACGGGTTCCAGGCCCAGGCGGATGGCGGTGGCGGCGAGGTCGGTGAGGCGGTCGGCCTCGAGTTCGGCGGGGCCGCCGGGGATGCCGTGCCACAGGCCGACGAGGGTGGGGCCGGTGTCGGCGAGCAGGGTGAGGTCGGAGCGGGTGCGGGCGCCGCAGACTTTGAGGTGGCCGGATCTGGTGGGGGCGAGCGGGGCGGCGGGGGCGGTCATTTGCCCAGTCCCAGCATGGCGGCGATGCGGTTGTACTGGATTTCGTTGCTGCCGGAGTAGATGGTGCCGGCGACGGCGTTGCGCACGTCCTTCTCGAGGCCGTATTCGGCCATGTAGCCGTTGCCGCCGAAGACCTGGACGGCGGCGAGGGAGGTGGCGAGGTTGGATTCGCTGGTGAGGAGTTTGGCGATGGCCATGTCGACGGTGACGTTGTCGCCGGCTTCGAGGCGCTGGGCGGTGTCGTAGAGCCACTTGCGGGCGGTTTCGAGGCGGATCTTGGTGTCGACGATCTTGTTGGCGACGGACTGGTAGGAGCCGATGGGTTTGCCGAAGGACATGCGGGTCTTGGCGTAGTCCAGGCAGCGGGCGAGGCGGTGCTGCATCTCGCCGGTGTTGACGATGAAGGTGTAGAGGATCTCGCGTTTCATGACGTGGTCCAGGACGAGGAAGCCGCCGCCGACGCGGCCCAGGACGCGGTCGGCGCCGACGCGGACGTCGTCGAGGTAGAGCTCGGAGAGCGGGGAGGTGCGCAGGCCCATCTTCTTGATGGGGTTGCCGGTGGTCAGGCCGGGGGTGTCGGCGTCGACGAGGAAGGCGGTGACGCCCAGGGCGCCGCCCTGGGGGTGGGTGCGGGCGTAGACGACGATGACGTCGGCGACGGGGCCGTTGGAGACGAAGGTCTTGGCGCCGTTGAGGACGAAGTGGTCGCCGTCGCGCACGGCGCGGGTGCGCATCTGCATGGCGTCGGAGCCGGATTCGGACTCGGTGATGGCGTGGGCGCCGATGGCGTCGCCGGAGGCGATGCGGGGCAGGTAGGCCTCTTTGAGGGCGGGTGAGCCGAAGGCCTGCAGGGGGACGCCGGTGGAGGCCATGGAGGTGGTGACGGAGAAGTTGAGGCCGCCGTCGCGGCAGGTGGCGCCGAGGCCTTCGAGGACGTACATGGTGGTGAGCAGGGACTGGTCCAGGCCGCCGTAGCGTTCCTCGAAGGGCAGGGAGAGGATGCCGGTCTTCTGGATCATGCGCCACTTGTCGTGGGAGAAGGCGGCCTGTTCGTCGCCTTCGATGTGGCCGGCGCTGAGGTCGTCGCCGAAGCGGGCCAGGCCCTCGCGCAGGGCCGTCTGGTCGGCGTTCCAGCGGATCATGGGATGTGCCGCCTTCCTCCCGGGCCGCGGGGTGCGGGGCCCGGGGTGGCAGGCCGGCGCGGGTGGTGACAGATGGGGTGGGCGCCGGCTGTCGTCGGTTCCTGGGGGTTCCCGGATCCCGGGGGCCCGGGCCGCGCGGCGGGCGGGCGGCGGCGGGCCCCGGCGGGGTGCGGGGGTGCCTGGCAGGAGGTGCCCCCGGCAAGGGGGGCGTTCTCCTAGTAGGCGGAGGAGGAGTGGGCGTCGAGCTGGTGGACCTCGTCGCCGCGCAGGGCCGGGGAGAAGACGCACACCAGGCGCAGGTCCTCCTCGGGGCTGGCGACCAGGTAGTGGGCGTCGTGCTCGTCGAGGGCGTACAGGCGTCCGGGGGTGATGGGGTGGGTGTTGCCGTCCATGTCGACGACCTCGCCGGAGCCGGCGATGCAGTAGCAGGCCTCGAGGTGGTTGCGGTACTCCAGGCGGGACTTGGTGCCGGCGTTGACGACGGTGTCGGTGAGGCTGTAGCCGAGGCCGTCGCTCTCGACGAGGAAGCGGCGGGACAGGCCGTTGCCCCACTCGACGGTCTTGACGTCGGCCAGGTCGCGGATCAGCATGCGGGTCGGTCCTTCCGGGTGGGGGTGCTCGCGGTGGCGGGCACCGTGGTGGGGGTGTGCACGCAGGTGTGCACGGTGGTGCCGGTGGTGCCGGTGTGCACGGTGGTGGTGCCGGTGTGCACGGTGGTGGTGCCGGTGTGCGTGGTGGTGCTGGGTCCGCCGGGCCGGTGCGGGTGGGCGCTCGGGTCGGGGCGGAGGTCGGTGAGGAAGGCCCTCAACTCCTCGACGGGGTCGAGGCCTTCGGCGGCGGCGTCCTCCAGGCGGGCCACGGCGGCGGAGCCGACGATCGCCGCGTCCGCCCCGCTGGCGGCGACGGCCCGCAGGTCGGCGGCGCTCTTGACGCCGAAGCCGACGGCGACGGGTGTGCCGGGGGCGGCGGAGCGCAGCGCGGTGACGGTGTCGGCCAGGGCGTGGTGGCCGGTGGCGGGGGTGGTGCCGGAGCGGCCGTAGTGGGCGACGAGGTAGACGTAGGCGCCGGTGGCGTCGCGGGCGGCGGCGTGGAGGGTGTCGGGGGTGGAGGCGGGGTAGCAGGTGGTGACCTGTGGCAGGCCCTGGGTGCGCAGGGCGTGCTGCCAGGCGGGGCGCAGGCGTGGGGGCAGGGCGTGGACGAGCAGGGCGCGGGCTCCGGCGTCGGCGATGGCCCGGGTGGTGGCGGCGGGGTCGCGGTGGCGCAGGCTGTGGCTCCAGTCGGCGAGCAGGGCGACCTTGAGGTGGTTCAGCTTCGGGGTGAGGTCGGCGAGTTCGGCGAGGACGGTGTCCAGGGTGGTGCCGGCCTCGAGGGCGCGGGCGGCGGAGCGGCGGATGACGGGGCCGTCGGTGGGCGAGTTGGGGAAGGGGACGGCCAGTTCGAGGACGTCGACGCCCTGGGTGTCGAGCATGAGGGCGAGGTCGGTGAGGCGGCCGGCGGGGTCGCCGGCGTTGAGGAAGACCGCCAGTCCCGGCCCGGGCGGGGGGAAGAGGGGTTCAGGCACCGGTGGTCTCCTTGCGGCGGGTGGTGCGCAGGCGTTCGGCCAGGGCGCGGGGGGCGCCGTCGGCGAGGGCGTCCAGGGCGGCGGTGTGGGCGGTGGCCCAGTGGGTGTGGCGGCCGCAGGCCAGGGCGAGGGCGGCGGCGTTGAGGGCGATGGTGTGGGTGGCGGTGTCGCCGGCGCGGCCCGCGAGGGCGTTCAGGAAGTGGCCGGTGAGGTCCTCGGGGTGCGGGGCGAGGTCGGCGAGGGTGCCGGTGGCGGGGGCGATGGTGCCGGCGGGCAGGTGCAGGGCGCCGGTGGGGGTGTGCAGGGTGTTGTCGGCGAAGGGCAGGAGTTCGTCGGCGCCGGCGGTGTTGTGGGCCAGCCACACGGTGCGGCGGGTGTCGTGGGCGGCCAGGGGGCGCAGGGCGGCCAGGGCGGCGGGGGTGGAGACGCCGGTGAGCTGGGCGGTGACGGGGACGGTGGCGAGCAGCGGGCCGAGGGTGTTGAGGAGGGCGCCGAAGGGTTTGAGGGTGAGGGGGTAGAGGGTGCGGGCCAGGCGGGTGAGGGCCGGTGGGTAGACGTGGGGGCCGGCGAAGGCGATGCCGTGGCGGGCGAGGTGGTCGGCGGTGGCGGTGTGGCTGGAGGTGAGGGTGATGCCCAGGCGTTCGAGGAGGTCGACGGAGCCGGCGGCGCTGGTGTAGGCGCGGGAGCCGGTTTTGACGACGGGGATGCCCATGGCGGCGGCGGTCAGGGCGGCGGCGGTGGAGAGGTTGAAGGTGGCCGGGCCGCCGCCGGTGCCGACGATGTTGACGCTGTGGGGGTGGGCGGGGCCGGGGTGGGGGGCGCGTTCGGTGAGGGTGGTGACGAGGGCGGTGAGGGTGTCCGGGTCGGGCAGGCGGGTGGTGAGGGCGGCCAGCAGGGCCGCTGCCTGGGCCCGGTCGCTGTCGGCCGGGCCCAGGGTGCGGTGTTCGAGCTGGTCCCACCACGAGCGCCAGGCCTCCAGGGCTACCGGGCGGCCGGCGAGCAGTGCGGTGAGGGCCGGGTGCATGGCGGTCAGCCGCCCACCGTGGCGGTGGCCGCGGTGCGGCGCTGGGTGATGAAGGCGTCGATGGCGGCGACCGAGCGGAAGTTGTTGGGGTCGAGGTCGGTGTCGTCGACGGGCAGGGCGAAGTGGTCCTCGACCCAGGCGATGAGTTTGAGGACGCCGAGGCTGTCGATGACGCCGTCGGAGAGCAGGTCGTGGTCGTCGGCGAGCTGGTCGGGGGTGATGTCGGGCAGGAACTCCTCGATGAGGAACCGCTTGATCCGGGCGATGTTGCTCATGGCGGGCAACTCCCTTGCTTCGGTGGATGGTCGGTCTTCTTGGTGGTGCGGGGTGGTGCGGTGGTGCGGTGGTGGTGCGGTGGTGCGGTTCGCGCGCGCCGGGGCGGTGCGGTGCGGTGCGGGGTGGTGCGGTGCGGGGTGGTGCGGGGGTCAGGGGGTGGGCAGGACGGCCTTGCGGTCGACCTTGCCGGTGGCGGTCTTGGGCAGGGGCTCGTCGTGGATGGCGAGCTTCTCGGGGACGGCGGCGCGCGGCAGGTTGCGGGCCAGGTGTTCGCGCAGGACCAGGCTGTTGAGGGTGGAGCCGGGGGCGCGCTGGACGGCGGCGTGCAGGCGCTTGCCGGTCAGCGGGTCGTTCTCGGCGGCGACGGCGGCCTCGCGCACGTCGGGGTGGGTGAGCAGGACGCGTTCGATCTCGGCGGTGTTCACGGCCACGCCGCGGACCTTGACCTGGAAGTCGGCGCGGCCGGTGAGGTGGATGCGGCCGTGCTCGTCGCGGGTGACGAGGTCGCCGGTGCGGAACCAGCGGCGGCCGTCTCCGGCGCCTTCGGGCTGGGTGGTGAAGCGTCCGGTGTCGCGGGAGCGGTCGAGGTAGCCGGCGGCCTGGAAGGGGGTGGAGACGTAGAGTTCGCCGCTGCCGGGGCCCTGCAGGGGGGTGCCGTCGCCGGTGGCGACGAGGGTGCGCACGCCGGGCAGGGGTTCGCCGATGGGCACGGGCAGAGCGGCCGCGGCGTCCAGGCGGTCCAGGCGGTGCAGGAAGCTGTCGTTGGTCTCGGTGCAGCCGTAGATGTTGTAGAGGCGGGCCGAGGGCAGCAGGGCGGGCAGGGCGGCCAGGGTGCGGGCGTCGATGGCGTCGCCGGTGAACGCGGCGTGCTCGACGCTGTCCAGCACCGTCCCCGGGCCCTGGCCGCCGCCGCCCGTACCGCCTGTGCCGGTGCCGGTGCCTGTGCCGGTGCGGGCGGTGGCGGCGGTGGCGGCCTGGACGAGCAGGGCGTAGGCGAGGGGGACGGCCTGCAGCACGTGGGGGCGGTGGCGCGTCAGCTGGGCGAGCAGGTGGCGGGCGTTGAGGGCGTGGGCGGGGTCGATGAGCAGGCAGGTCCCGCCGGCGGCGAGGGTGGCCCACACGTCCAGCAGGGCGAGGTCGAAGTTCAGGGGCGCGTAGTTGGCCACGACGCGCCCGGGGCCGAGGTCGAAGGTGTCGTGGGCCCAGGCGGTGAAGCGGTCCACGGCCTGCTGCGCGAGGGGGACGATCTTGGGCAGGTCGGTGGAGCCGGAGGTGGTGAGCATGAAGGAGGTGCCGGCGGCCAGGGTCGGTACCGGGGCCGGGTGGGGCAGGGCCGGGAGCGCCGGGGCGTCCTGGCCCAGCGGGGCGAGCTGGCGGCGGGCGCCGGCCTGGGCGAACAGGGCGGCCAGCAGCGCGGGGGCCAGCTGCGGGGAGGGCAGCAGGAAGGGGCGGCGCTCCATCAGGCAGGCCAGGACCAGGGCGATCGCGGCCGGCGACTTGACGGCCAGCAGGCCCACCGGCTCCCCCGGCGCCAGGTCCAGGGCCGCCAGGCGCTCGCGTTCGGCCCCGGCCAGGGCGGCGAGCTCGCCGTAGGTGACGCTCTGTTCGTGCCACAGCAGGGCCGGCGCGCCGGGGGTGGTGCGGGCGTGGGCGGTGAACGCGTCGGGCAGC
>NZ_JBEZUT010000312.1:0-10200 GCF_040636595.1 Kitasatospora sp. NPDC036755 | reverse complement strand
CCCTGCCCGATCCGCGCCCAGTGCACCACCGCGGCCCCTCACCTCGGCCGGGTCCTGGAGATCCACCCCGAACCGATCCACACCGCCCGGACCCGGATGCAGGCCGAACAGGACACCCCCCGATGGCGCGAGACCTACCGGGCCCGCGCCGGCATCGAGGGCACCGTCTCACAAGCAGTCCGAGGCCCCGGCCTGCGACGATCCCGCTACAGGGGCCTCGCCAAAACCCACCTCCAGAACGTCCTCACCGGCATGGCCGTCAACATCCGCCGACTCGGCGCCCACTTCGACACCACCACCACACCAAGCCGCCGCCCCACCCGCATCCACACACTCTGCACCCAACACGGCATCACAACGACGGCTTGAGCCCGACCCAGATCAAATACTTCGCCAGCAGAATCGCGGGGCCGACTTTCTGTGCAGTGCTGCGCAGGTGCTTGAAGGGCCTGGGGGCGGAGGCGGGGCCTGCCCAGGGATGCCACGCGAGAAGTCGGATGGGCCGACTTCTCGCGCAGCGGGGTGGGGAGGGTGGGTCAGTGGGCGGCGTAGTACTCGGCGAGGGTGAAGAAGGCTTCCTTCGGGTCCCAGGGGACGCCGGGGTGGGTGGTGCCCGGGTGGTCCTCGTAGGTCTTGGTGATGCCGTAGCTGGCGAGGTCGAGGTCGTCGCGGGGGTCGCCGTGCGGGCGATGGACGTGGTCGTAGAGGGCGAGGGTGAAGACGAAGGTGGCGTCGATGCCGCCGGTGTCGAAGGCTTCCAGCAGTTCACGGAGGTAGGCGGCCTGTCCGGCCTCGTCGCGTTGGTAGCTGCCGTCGAGACGGACCGGTCCGTCGGCGTCGTACTCGACGATGTCCAGGCCGCGGGCGCCGTGGTCGCCGGCGCCGCGGTAGGTGGCGGAGCCGAACTCGGTGACGGCGACCGGCTTGCCCTGGGCGGTCAGCCCGCGGACGCCGGCGGCGAAGCGGTCGGCGGTCCCGGCGTCGCGGTACAGGTCCAGTGAGACCAGGTCGAAGGGTTCCCAGTCCACCCGCTCCAGCGGCACCGCGGCGTACGTTACCCGGCCGCCGAAGCGTGCGCGCACCGCGGCCACCGCCCGGCCGAGGAAGGTGTTGACCCGGCGGCTGACCGGTCCGAGCTGTTCGCGCAGCTGCTCGGGCCGGGCGAGCAGGGCGACCCGCTCCGCCGTGTCGGCTCCGGGCAGGAAGCCCGGGTTCATCAGGCTGAGTTCGGCGCCGGTCACGAAGACCACCTCGGCCCCGTCCCGGCGCAGTCGCTCCGCGCGCTCGGCGCAGTCGGCGAACAGCTCCAGCATCTCCTCGGCGGTCTGCTCCAGAGGGTACGGTGAGTACCAGATCTCCAGGCCGAGAGCGGCGGCGCACCGGGCGGCGAGTTCGATCCGGTCGGCGTCGCCGCCCATGATGCGGACCGCGTTGCAGTGCAGCTCGTCCCGGATGATCCTCATCTCGCGTTCGACCACTTCAGGGTCGAAGCGGGTTCGGGAGGAGATTCCGTTCCTGATGAATCCGGTGTCGTAGCTGATTCCCTTGGTGCGCACGTTCTTCCGCCTTTTCGGTGAGAGGGGATTTACGGTACGCCAAGTACCCTAGTTGCCGGGTGGCGCCGACGGCAAGAAGGATGGGGCGGTCCGCGGAGAGGTCCGCGGAGGGCTCCACGGAGAGGGCGGCGGCATGGCCGGGCAGACGCGGCGGCGCGGAGCAGCGCTGGAAGAGGCGATCCTGGGCGCGGCGGTCGAGGAACTCGCCGAGGGCGGGTACGCCGGGCTGACCATGGACAAGGTCGCCGCCCGCGCCGGCACCAACAAGAACGCCATCTACCGCCGCTGGCCCAACCGCCTGGCGCTCGGCCTCGCCGCGTACAAGCAGCTCGCGAAGGCCTCCCCGGTCCCCGACACCGGCGAACTGCGCGGCGACGTACTGGAGTTGCTGCGCCAGGCGAACCGCCACTGGAGTTCCCCGCTGGGCTCCGTGCTGCGCGAGCTGCTGGCCGCGGCCGGCGGCGCGGCCGAGTTCCTGTCGCAGCTGCAGGACCAGTCCGGCGACGCCTCGGCCGCGCCCTGGCTCACCGTGCTGGGCCGCGCGGTCGCCCGCGGCGAGGCGGCCCCCGAGGCGCTGCACCCCCGGGTGGCGACGGTGGCGGTGGTGCTGCTGCGCAACGAGTTCGTGGTGCGCGGGGTGCCGACCGCGCCGGACGACGTCCTGGTGGAGATCGTGGACGAGGTGTACCTGCCGCTGGTGCGCGGGCGCGCCCCGCTCGGCCAGGGCCCGTCCGGCCGGTCGTCCGCGCGGCCGGACGGCGGGGAACTTCCGGAGTGACGGCCGGAGCCGACGGCCGGGGTGACCGTCGGTGGCCGTGTCAGGCGGTGCCGATGGTGAGTCGGGCGATGGTCCCGACGGCCTCGCCGCCGTTCACGTCGAGCAGTGAGAAGCGGACGACCGCGGTGTCGCCGGCGACGTAGTTGCTCCGGTTCACGACCGTGACGTGGACGCTCGTCTGCACGGTCGCGCCCGTGCACTTCGGGGCGAACCGGGTGGTGCCGAGGGCGCCGGTGCGCGGGTCCTCGGCGATGACGGCGGCGGCCCGGGCCGGCCCGCCGGCCTCGCAGGAGTACGCGACGTCGATGTACACCGTCATCGCCGAGCCGTAGGGGACGTTCACGCTGTCGACCCGCACTCCGGTGCTCGCGTGCGCCGGAGCCGCGCCGAGCAGCATCCCCGCGGCCAGCGCGGGGGCGGCGAGCCAGGTCGTTCTACTGCGGTTCATGAGGGCCCTCCCGTGGTTGGTTGCCCGTCATGCTACGAACGGCGGCGCGCCCCGGCCAGGCCGATGCCGAAGGCCGGAGAGGCACTTGCCCAGTTACCCGTTGCCGGAGAAGCGCAATACCGTCGAACGGGGCATCAACCGCCTGAAACGGCTCCGGGCCGTCGCGGCTCGCTGCGTCAAGCGCGGCGACGTCGTCCTCGGCGCCGACGCCGCGGCTGCCCTCATCATCCGGCTTCGCACCTGACCGCGTGCCACGACCTCAACGCACAGAGGCGCCCGGCGCCAGCGCCAAGCCCGCTGCTGCGAGGAAGTCCTCAAGGTCGATGGCACCACCGTCGGTGCCGTCGTCCCATTCGACGAGGAGCCCCGAGCGGCCTTCGTTCCAGGACTCCGGTGTGTCGGCGTCATCGTCAGGCCCGGGGTGCCACTCGACGCAGCCCTCGCCGTGCCGGTACCGGAGGTACAGGTACTGGCCGTCTTCCGTCCAGGCGTCCCACTGTGACGGGCTGGCGGAACAGGTCTGCACAACCCGGATCAGCTTCCGACCCTCATCCGTGTCCATCCGACGATGCTCGCGCGGCGGCGGGTTTCCGGCAATCGACTTCGGGCCGCCGTCATGGGCTCCTCGTGCAGCAGGCAGGGCGTGCCGTCAATGATGGACCGGGTGGCTCCTAGCCGGGCGCGTTCCCCCTGGTCAGCGAGGAGGCGAGCCGCTCCGCGGTGTCCGCGTCCAGGGTGGCGTGGCCGAGCAGGAAGCGGTACCAGAAGACCCCGTAGACCTGGTCCGCGATGAGATCCAGGTCGGCGTGCTCGGCCAGTTCGCCGCGCTCGCGGCCTCTGGCGAGGAGCTCGCGGAGCGCGCCGCGGCGGGCGGCGGTGAAGCCGCGCATCAGTTCGGCGAGGTGGGGGTCGCGGGCGGCCTCGCGGGCGACGGTGCGCAGCGCGGAGGCGGTGGTGTCGTGCTGGGCGGCCTCGAAGGTGGTGGTGATGAAGGCCCGCAGGTCGGCGCCGAGGTCGCCGGTGTCGGGGCCGTGGACGTCCTGGTCGGCGCGGTCGGTGAGGGCGTCGAGCAGGACGGCGCCCTTGGAGGGCCACCACCGGTAGACGGTCTGCTTGCCGACGCCGGCGGTGCGGGCGATGGCGTCGATGGTGACGGGTGTGCCGTCGGACTCCGCGAGGAGGTGCAGGGCGGCGTCGAGGATCGCCCGGTGGGCGGCCTCGTTGCGGCGGCGGCCGGTGTGCGGGCGCGCGGGCGAAGCGGTCTCGGCTGCCGTTCCGGCGTCCGCTTCGGCGTCCGCTTCGGCGTCCTGGGTCTCGCTCATGGTGCTCCCTTTCCTTCTGCCCCCGCTTGACAAGACTAACAGTCTCGACAACCATCATTGTCGGAACGAACGGTCTCGACAAGTCGAAGGGCCCCACCACCATGAGCACTGCGTCAAACCTCTTCTCCGGACAGCGCGTCGTCGTCATGGGCGGCAGCTCGGGCATCGGCGAGGCCGCGGCCACCGCCTTCGCTGCGGACGGCGCCGAGGTCGTGGTCACCGGCCGTGACCGCGACCGGCTGGACGCCGCCGTCGCCCGGATCGGCGGCAAGAGCAGCGGCCACCGGCTGGACGCGGCCGACCCGGCGGCCCTGGCCGAGTTCTTCGCCGGGACCGGCACGGTGGACCACCTGGTCGTCGCGGTCAGCGGCGCGGCCGGCGCCGGCCCGTTCGCCCGGCTCGACCTGGCGGAGCTCGCGACCGGCTTCGACGCCAAGTTCTGGCCGCAGGTGCGCGTCCTCCAGGCCGCGCTCCCGCACCTGCGCGAGGACGGCTCCGTCACCCTGATCACCGCCGCCTCGGCCCGCGCCGCCTTCCCCGGCACCGCCGGACTGGCCGCCATCAACGGCGCCCTGGAGGCGATGGTCCCGCCGCTGGCCGTCGAGCTCGCCCCGCTGCGGGTCAACGCCGTCTCGCCCGGCGTGATCGACACCCCGTGGTGGGACCGTGTCCCGGCCGATCAGCGGGCCGCCCTGTTCCAGGGCCTCGCCGCCACCACCCCGGCCGGCCGGGTCGGGCGCGCGGAGGACGTCGCACGGGCGATCCACATGCTGGCCGCCAACACCTTCGTCACGGGTGTGGTGTTCGACTGCACCGGCGGGGCGAACCTCCCCACCGGCCGCTGAGCCGGGCAGCGCCGCTCGGGCCATGGACGCGGGCGGCGCCCGTTGTCACAGGCGGCGCCTACGGTTCGACCGTGAACGTTCCCGACGTCATCCCGGTCAGTCACCAGCCCGGCTACCGCACCGACACCATCGGCCGCTGGCAGGGCGGCCAGTTCTTCGCCTCGGCGCTCTGCCTCGGCGTCGGCCGGTACTGCGCCGTCCTGCACCTCTTCGACGCCGCCGGCCGGCACCTCGACTCGCGGATACGCCCCGCCGGTGACGCGGCGCGGGCCGAGCGGTTGCTGGCGGAGGAGCTCGACGCCCTGCCGGGCCGGGAGTACGGGGACATCGCGATCGCCCCGTTCTCCGTGCACGTCGACGGCGAGCTGTTCGGCCTGGTCCGCGAGGACTACGAGGAGGACGAGGTGGAGGAGGTGGAGGAGGGCGACGAGGAGGACCGGGTGCACTTCGAGCTGTACCCGGACGGCCTCGGTTTCGACGCCCCCTGGTGCGGCTGCTACGACACCTGAGCCGCCCCGGTCGCCCGCCGGGGCGGGCGCGTCACCACTCCGCGACCCGGTAGTCCTTGAGGAACACCCCCGACACGGGATCCCCGGCCTCGCCGCGGACGATCGGGTCGTACACCCGGGCCGCGCCGTCCACCACGTCCAGAGGGGTGCGGAACCCCCGGGCGGCGATCCGGTCCTTCCGCGGCGCCGGGTTCTCGTCGGTGATCCACCCGGTGTCGACGGCGCACATGTGCACGCCCTGGTCGGCGAGTTCGGCCGCGCTGGTGCGGGTGAGCATGT
The DNA here is from genome assembly GCF_040636595.1 of Kitasatospora sp. NPDC036755. NCBI lineage: Bacteria > Bacillati > Actinomycetota > Actinomycetes > Kitasatosporales > Streptomycetaceae > Kitasatospora > Kitasatospora sp. NPDC036755. The sequence continues at coordinate 4,463 of NZ_JBEZUT010000312.1, read as the reverse complement.
TGAGCGCGGCCTTCGCCATGTTGGTGTGCGGGTGCCGGGCGGTCTTGTTGCGGACGGCGAACCGGCCCTCCACCGCGGAGACGTTGACGATGTAGCGGGCGGGGTGCGGGGAGGACAGCAGCAGGGGCAGCAGCCGGTCGCAGAGCAGGGCCGGGGCCAGCGCGTTGACCAGCTGGGTCTCCAGGACCTCCGCCGGGTCGAGCGAACCGAGCTTGGTGGACCAGGAGTTGGCCGGCGCCGGGTCGGGCAGCAGCCCGGCCTCGTCGGTGAAGTCCAGCAACGACCCGGCACCCGAGGGGAGCCGGGCGGGCCCGGCGAGCGGACGGAATCCGGGCGCGTGGCCGATCGCCCGGCGGTCGGTGGCGGGCAGGGCGTCCCGCTCACCCGCGGCCAGCAGCGCGTACGACTCCGGTGGGCGCCGAAGGGTCTGCGCGGCATTGTTGACCAGGATGTCGAGCGGTCGCCCGTCGGTGAGCAACCGGTCGGTCAGGCCCAGGACTTGGCGCGGGTCGCGGAGGTCGATGCCGACCACGCTGAGCCGCTCCCACCACTGCCCGCTGCCCTCGGCGGCGCGGAAGCGGCGGACGGTGTCCTGCGGGAAGCGGCTGGTGACGATCAGCTCGGCGCCGTCGCGCAGCATCATCAGGGCGAGCTGGAAGCCGATCTTCACCCGCCCGCCGGTCAGCAGCGCCCGGCGCCCGCGCAGGTCGGTGCCGAGGGCGCGGCGGGTGGTGTTGTCGGCCGCGCAGTCGGGGCAGAGCCGGTGGTAGAAGCCGTCGACCCGGCGGTAGGCCTGCTTGCAGACGTAGCACTTGTGCGGGACGAGCAGTTCGCCGACCGGGCCGCCCGCGGCGGCCAGCGGCGCGTCCTCGCGGCGGGTGCGGCTGCCGGTCGCGGTGGCGGCGAGCAGTTCGGCGTCGGCCTGCCGCACGGCCTCGCGGGCCTCCTGGCGGCGGCGCTTGCGGCTCTCCATCACGAAGGAGCTGAGCTGCCGCTCGGCGTGCAGCCGGGTGAGGTCGTGGGAGGGCAGGCGGCGCAGCCGGCCGAGGGTGCGGCTGAACGCGGCGAGTTCCTCCGCGCTGACGGCGTCGGCACACGCGTCACCGGCGTCGGCACGCGCGTCACCGGCGTACGCCTCACCGGCGCACGCGCTACCGGCACGCGCGCCGCCGGCGTGTGCGCCGGTGCCGCTCGCCGGATGAATGGTGATCAGCTGGTCGTGGTCGTCCCGGACCGTCATGTCCGCCCCTTCGTGCCGTACAGGTGGGAGGGACTGTAGTGGACGGTCCGGGACGATGAGATGCCAATTTCCGCTGGTGAGCGGCGGTGGCCGCAGACGGGCCCGTGGGCTCAGCCCGCGTACTGGCCGAGGATCTTCGCGAACTCGTACGGCTGCTGCGGGATGTTGGTGCACTTGGACAGCGAACCCCCGGTGCAGGCGTTGGCGTCCCGGGTGGCGTCCCAGAAGGAGAGCATCCCGATGTGGTTCTGCCGGGCGAAGGCCACCAGCTGCTGGGCGTCGGCCTGGTTGTAGACCTGGTGGTCGTCGTTCTCGCCGATCATCGGGGTGACGCCGACCATGGCCCAGAGCCGGGCGTCGGTATTCGCCGGGTAGAGCGCCTTGAGCTGGCCGAACAGCGACTGCGCGGCCTGCACCGCGGCGTTGCCGTAGTCGGTCCCGCCGCGGTAGTAGTCCATCGCCATGATGTTGACCACGTCGACGGCCACCCCGGCGTCCCGCGCGGACTTGACGATGGCGACGCCCTCGGAGGTCAGGCCCTCGGGCAGGACGGGCAGGGTGAAGGAGACCCTGAGGCCGGGGTGGGCCTGCTGGAGCTTGGCGAGCGCGGCGGAGCGGCGGTCGTTGGCGGCGGTGTCGGCGATGGCCGCGCCCTCGATGTCGAAGTCGACGTAGCGCAGGCCGTAGGCGTTCACCACGGCGTCGTACTCGGCGAACAGCGAGTCCACCGTGGTGCAGGCGGCGGCGAGTTCGGTGCCGGCGGCGCCGCCGAAGGAGACCTTGACGTCGCCGCCGGCCGCGCGCAGCGCGTCCACCTGGTCCTTGGCCCAGGCGGTGCGCGGGTCGTAGGCGTTGAACCAGCTGGCCTTGCAGCCGACGCCGGTGACGAAGCCCATGGTGTAGCTCTTGAGGCCGCCGGCCTTGGCCATGTCCGGCATCGAAGGGGTCGGCCAGGCGCCCATGTCGATGTACGGGGCGACCGGGAGCGCGACGTTCGGCGCCGGGGTGGTCGGGCCGCCGGTGGGCGTTCCGGTGGGCGTTCCGGTCGGGGTGCCGGTCGGGGTGCCGGTCGGGCTCGGCGGGGTCGAAGTCGGCGGCGGCGTGGTCGGGTTGCCGCCGCCGGGGCCGGTCAGGACGATGTCGTCGGCGAGGTAGCCGCCCTGTCCGTACCAGCCGTGCAGGTACACGGTGACGCTGGTGGTGGCCGGTCCGGTGGTGAAACTCGTGGACAGCTGCTGCCAGTTGGCGCCGCCCGCGGTCCAGGTGGCCGGGTCGGTGAAGCCGCTGCCGGTGGCGCCGAGGTAGACGTACTGGCCCTGCACCCAGGCGCTGAGCGTGTACGTGGTGTTCGGCTGGACGCCGACGGTCTGGCCGCACTGCGCGGTGTCGCTCGCGCTCACCGCTCCCTTGAGGGCGTACGTCCCGCTGTGCGCACCGGAGTTGACCACGCTGCCGGTCCCGGCGGAACAGCTCCAGGGGCTGAGCCCGCCGCTCTCCAGGCCGCCGTTGGCGAGCAGGTTGCCGTCGGCGGCACCGGCGTTCCCGGCGAGCGCGGCCAGGCCGCCGGCGGCGAGCGCGGTGGCGGCGGCGAGGCTCAGCAGGGTGGTCCGGCGGGCGGGGCGGCGGTGCGTGGGGGCGTGCTGGGGCGCGCTGGGCATGGGGGTGCCTCTCGGGACGTGGTGGCCGCCCGCGCCGCGAGGGGGGAGACACGGGGCGGGCGGCGGTCTGGGGGTGGTCCGGTGCGGGAGGAGCGCGGTGCTGAGCATCAAACTGGACTAGACCAGCTGTGCACGTCAAGCACTTCCCGGACCCGTACGCCTCACCGGGGGCAGGTTTTAGGAACGGTTAAGACGCGGTGCGGGCGGGGGAACGGCATGGGCCCCGACTTCCCTGGTGGCCGGTGGTGGTGGCCGATCCCGCCGGCCGGCCACGACGGTTCGGCCACGACGGTTCGGCCGTGAACAGAGCGTCGACCGGCGCGGCGGATCCGAGCGGGCTTGACCTCGAGCGCACTCCAAGGTGAAAGCTGAAGGCGTTGATCACGCACCACCACGCACCACCGCGCACCACCGCGCACCACCACACGAAATCTCGCGACAACCCGCGACAACACGCGACATCGCGCGAATCCACGCGACCCACGATGGGAGCACTGCCATGCGCAACGCCTCGTTCGGTACCGGCGGCCCGGAGATCGGCGTCATCGGTCTCGGCTGCATGGGCATGACCTGGGCCTACGACGTGCGGAGCCGGGACGACGAGAACTCCGTCCGGGTGATCCGGCAGGCGCTGGACCTCGGCGTCGGCCTGATCGACACCGCCGACATGTACGGCCCGTACACCAACGAGGAGGTGGTCGGCGCCGCGCTGGCCGGCCCGTACCGGGAGCGCGCCTTCCTGGCCACCAAGGTGGGCATCGTGCCGGGCGGCGGGGGCCAGCACGAGCGCAACGGCCGGCCCGAGCACGTGCGCCGCTCGATCGACGAGAGCCTGCGTCGGCTGGGCACCGACCACGTCGACCTCTACCAGCTGCACCGGGTCGACCCGGACGTCCCGATCGAGGAGACCTGGGGCGCGTTCGCCGAGGTCGTCGCGGCGGGCAAGGCCCGGAACATCGGGCTCTCCGAGGCGACGGTCGAGGAGATCAAGCGGGCGCAGTCCGTGCACCCGGTGGCCTCGGTGCAGTCCGAACTGTCGCTGTGGACCCGGGACGTGCTGGCCGACGTGCTCCCGTACACCGAGGAGCAGGGCATCGCCTTCCTGCCCTTCTCGCCGCTCGGCCGGGGCTTCCTGACCGGGGGCATCACGTCCTTCGACGAGCTGCCCGCCGACGACTTCCGGCGTGGGCTGCCGCGCTTCCAGCAGGACGCGCTGAGGACCAACCTGGAGCTGGTCGGGGCGGTCAGGGCGGTCGCCGAGCGGATCGGCGCGAGCCCCGCGCAGGTCGCGCTGGCCTGGGTGCTGGCGCAGGGCCGGTACGTCTTCCCGATCCCGGGCACCAGGACGCCGCGCTACCTGGTGGACAACGTGGGGGCGGCCGGGATCGAGCTGTCGGCGGTGGACCTGGCCGAGCTGGACGCGCTGCCGGCCGCGGCCGGCGAGCGCTACTGAGCGCCGCCGCCCGCGCGGGCGGCCCCAGCACGGTCTCCAGCTCGCGGACCAGCTGGGCCCGCAGCCGGGCCCGCTGGGCGCGCATTGCCTGGTGGACGTCGACCAGCAGCAC
>NZ_JBEZUT010000311.1:4198-10210 GCF_040636595.1 Kitasatospora sp. NPDC036755 | reverse complement strand
GCCGGGGGCGCGGCCGGGGGCGGCGGTGGTGAACGGCCGGTGGCCGGTTCCGGCGGCGGGTGGCCGGGCGCGGTGCCGGTCGGCGGACGCTGGCGGCCCTCCCGGACCGCGGCGTTCCTCGGCGGACTGCTGCTGTGGATCTGGTGCACCTGCTCCGGCCTCGGCGTGTACGACCGGATCCTCTTCACCGACCGGGCCGTGCAGGTCGTGCTGCTGCTGATGGTCGTCCCGCTGCTGCTCGCACTCGGCGCACCGGTCTCGCTGCTGGTCGAGGCGGCACCGGCGGCCCGGCGCGAGCGCGTCCTGCGGGCGCTGCGCAGCCGTCCGTCCAAGGTGCTGATGTTCCCGGCGGTCTCCACCGCGCTGCTGATGGCGCCGCCGTGGCTGCTCTACTTCACCCCCTGGTACGCGTGGTCGGTGTCCAGCGGGGTCGGGAACGTGGTGCTGCACCTGGCGCTGGTGCTGCTGGGCCTCGCCTACTTCTGGCCGCGCCTGCAGCTCGACCCGGTCGGGCACGAGTACCCGCACCTGGTCGGACTGTTCATCACCTTCGCCGAGGTGATCTTCGACGCCGGGCTCGGGATCGTGCTGATCTACGGCGGGCACCTGGTCGCCGAGCACCACTACGCGGCGCTCGGGCGGCCGTGGGGGCCGAGCCTGGCGCAGGACCAGACCTGGGGAGGCAACGCCTTCTGGGTGCTGGGGGACCTGGTCGGACTGCCGTTCCTGGCCGCGCTGGTGCGGCGGATGGTGGTGCAGGGGCGGGAGGAGAACGAGGCGGTGGACGCCGAGCTGGACGCCCGCCTCGCGGAGGCGGCCGCCGAGGCCCGGGCGGCCGGGCGGCCGCAGGACGAGGAGACCGGGATGCGGCCCTGGTGGCTGGACGATCCCACCCTCAAACACCGGTACGGCGGGCAGGGGCGCTGAGGCGTCGGGTGGCCGCTGGTGGGCGCTGGTGGGCGCAGGGTGCGCGAGTGCCCGTCTGCGGCGGGCCAATTGTGGCCCCCTGGCGTCTTCCTGACCTTCCCCGTGCCACGTTTCCGCAGGTCAAAAATAGGTTGGCCACAACCCCCCGCTCCGCTAGCGTGTGACACGTCCGGTTCGGGGGCCATTGGGCCGCCCGAGGAGTAGAGAGCAGGAGGTGAACCCCCGTGGTCGTTGTCGCCCCGATAGCTGCCCAGGGCAGCGCTCGCGTTCACCTCCTTTTCCCGGCCGCCGGCTGAGCCCTTCGCGCCAGCCGTAGCCCGCCGGGGTCATCTCCTCCCGAAGGGCCACTGCGTTGTTCAACGCTGCCTCCGTTCCGTCGTTCTCTTCCTCCTCCTCTTCGCTCCCCACCGACGCCTCGGCGCTGACCGGCTACGGCTGGACGGCCGAGCTGGCGGAGCTGTTCACCCCGTTCGCTGAGGCCGGGCTGCTCCCGGCGCGGATCGTCCGGGTCGACCGCGGCCAGTGCGACGCCGTGATCGCCGACCCGGAGACGGGCGAGCCGTCCACCGTCCGGTTCGACACCCGGCCGGTGGGCGACGCCGACATGATCAACTGCCCGTGCACCGGTGACTGGGCGGCGGTCGACCCGTACGCCCAGCCGATGGCCTCCGTCGTCGCGCTGCTGCCGCGCTCCACCGCGATCATCCGCAAGGTGGCCGGCAAGCGTTCCGACGGCCAGGTGCTGGCCGCCAACGTCGACACCGTGCTGATCGCCTCCTCCCTCGCGACCGATCCCGACCTCGGGCGGATCGAGCGCTTCCTCGCCCTGGCCTGGGAGTCCGGCGCCGAACCGCTGGTCGTCCTCACCAAGGCGGACCTCGTCGACGACGCCGACTTCATCCGGTCCGACGTCGAGGCCGTCGCCCCCGGGGTCACGGTCGTCGTGGTGAGCGCCGAGACGGGCGAGGGCATGGACGTGCTCCGCGCCTGCACCCCCGGTACCACCGCGGTGATCGGCCAGTCCGGCGTCGGCAAGTCCACGCTCACCAACGCGCTGGTCGGCTCGGACGTGATGACGGTCCAGGAGGCCCGCGCGGTCGACCAGAAGGGCCGCCACACCACGACCACCCGCGAACTCATACCGCTGCCGGGCGGGGGCGTGCTGATCGACACCCCCGGGCTGCGCGAGGTCGGCCTCTACGGTGGCGAGGGCGTGGACCTGGCCTTCGCCGACATCGCCGAGCTGGCCGAGGACTGCCGCTTCCACGACTGCGGCCACCACACCGAGCCCGGCTGCGCGGTGCAGGCGGCGCTGGCCGACGGCACCCTGCCCCAGCGCCGGATGGAGAGCTACCTCAAGCTCCAGCGCGAGAACGACTGGATCGCCTCGCGTACGGACGCCCGAGTGGCCAAGGCGCGGCTGAAGAAGTGGAAGACGATCAGCAAGTCGATGCGAGCCGCGGGAGGTCCGGTGAAGCGATGAGCCCCGGCGCCGGCCGGCCGCCGCACAGCGGCCGCCGGTCGGCCCCGGTCGGCCCCGGCCGGGCCCGTCCGGTTCGGCTTCAGCGGAGGTCGGTGGCCACTCGGAAGCGCTGCAGGACCACCGGGGTGCTGTCGTCCACGGTGAAACCCGGGTCGTCGAGGGCGTCGAGCATCTCCGGGCTGCTCCAGAACCGCTCGTGCACCGCGCGCCACTCGGCCACGCTGGTGCACCCCTCGCCCTCGTCCAGGGCGTGCTGGAGGTCGACCTCCGCGAGCGGGACCACCCGGACGTCCGTGGTCTCGATCACGGCGACCCTGCGGCCGTCCGAGTCGAGGACCGCGGAGCGCTCACCGGGCAGCGGCAGGGGCTCGCCCTCGTGCTCGTAGTCGGCGACCAGGCCGGTGGTGCTGGTCTTGACGCCGGCGAGGATCGCGGCGACCAGCTGGTCCCGCAGCGGGCCGGGAAACGCGAACTCCGACGGAGGCAGGGCGACGACGCGCGGGTCGTCCGGGCCGGTGTAGGACTGCTGCTCGCTCATGCCGCGAGGTTAACGGCGGGACGTCCTGCGAGCTCGTGAATTTCGGGCGGTGGGCCGGTGGGCCGGTGGGCCGGTGGGCCGGTGGGGTGCCCGGGGTGCCTGGGTACCCGGGCTCGGGCCCCGGTGCCCGGCCGGTCCCGGTCCCGACTCGGTCCCGGCCCCGGCTGCGCCTCGGCCCTGGCCCTGGCCCTGGCCCTGGGGCTGGGGCTGGCTGGGCCTCGGGCTTGGCTGGGCCTCGGCCTCCACGCCGAGCTCGGCCATGGGCGCCGGGTACGGGTTCCGGAGCGTAGGCCCGTGGCCCCTGGCCCGTGGGGGTGAGGTGGTGGGTAGAGAGTGGCGGTGGGTGGGTGGAGGGGGAGGGGGGAGGGGGAGGGCCCCCGAAGCGGCGATCAACGGCGATGTCCGATTCCCGCCAGTCACCCCCCGCCCAGTGCCGCAGACTGGACAACGTGATCGACGACGACATCCGGTACCGAGCCGTGGACAGCCGCGACTCCCGCTTCGACGGGGTCTTCTTCACGGCGGTCACCTCCACCGGCATCTACTGCCGTCCGAGCTGCCCCGCCGTGACTCCCAAGCGGGTCAACTGCGTCTTCTACCCGAGCGCCGCGGCCGCTCAGGGGGCGGGCTTCCGCGCCTGCCGCCGCTGCCGGCCCGACTCCGTGCCGGGCTCGCCCGAGTGGAACCACCGCGCCGACCTGGTCGGCCGGGCGATGCGCCTGATCGGCGACGGCGTGGTGGACCGCGAGGGCGTCGGCGGACTGGCCGGCCGCCTCGGCTACAGCTCCCGCCAGCTGCAGCGCCAGCTGACCGCGGAGCTGGGCGCCGGTCCGATCGCGCTGGCCCGTGCCCGCCGCGCGCAGACCGCCCGCCTGCTCCTCCAGACCACTGAACTGCCCGTCACCGACATCGCGTTCGCGGCCGGCTTCGCCTCCGTCCGCCAGTTCAACGACACCGTGCGCGAGGTCTACGACCGCACCCCGAGCGGCTTGCGCGCCGAGGTCGCGGCCGGCCGCCGCACCGCGACCCCGGCCGGCGGCCTCACGCTGCGCCTCGCCTACCGCGGCGCGCTGGACAGCGAGCACCTGATCGACTTCCTCGCCCTGCGCGCCGTCCCCGGTGTGGAGGAGGTCGTCCCCGGCGCGCGCCCCGGCGTGCGCGTGTACCGCCGCACCCTCGCGCTCCCGTACGGCCACGGCATCGCCGAGGTCGACGGCCTGGCGCCGGGCGAGCCGCCCACCCGCGGCTGGCTCGACTGCCGCCTGCTGCTCGCCGACCTGCGCGATCTGCCGACCGCCGTCCAGCGACTGCGCGTCCTCTTCGACCTGGACGCCGACCCGCTGGCGATCGACGAGCAGCTCGGCGCGGACCCGTTGCTGGGCCCGCTGGTCCGCGAGCGCCCCGGCCTGCGCTCGCCCGGCCACGTGGACCCGCACGAGCTCGCCGTGCGCGCGGTCCTCGGCCAGCAGATCAGTGTCGTCGCGGCCCGCACCCTGGCGGGACGGCTCGCCGCGAAGTACGGCACCGAGCTGCCCGAGCCCAGTGGCGGCCTGCGTCTGCTCTTCCCGACGGCGGCGGCCCTGGCCACCGCCGACCCGGAGGACTTCGCGATGCCCGCCTCCCGTCGGCGCGCGCTCACCGGCCTGTGCGCCGCGCTGGCCGAGGGCGTGGTCCGGCTCGACAGCGGGGTCGACCGGGAGGAGGCCGCGGCCGGCCTGCTGGACCTGCCCGGCATCGGCCCCTGGACGGTCGGCTACCTGCGGATGCGGGCCCTGGCCGACCCCGACGTCTTCCTGCCGAGCGACGTGGGCGTCAAGCACGGCCTGCTCCGCCTCGGCGCCGCCGGGGACCCGAAGTCCGCCGCCCGCGCCGCCGAGGCCTGGGCCCCGTGGCGCTCCTACGCGGTCCACCGACTGTGGGCCGGCCTCGCGAGCACGGCCGCCGACGGCCCCGTCGTCAAGCGCCCCGCCGTCGAGAGCCCGGCCGCCGAGAACCCGGCCACCGACAGCATCAACAGCATCGACCCCGGCAGTACCGGCGACACCGGCGGTACGGGCACCGGAACGGAGAACGGACGAGCATGAGCACCACCGTCTACACCACCATGGAGAGCCCCTTCGGCCGGCTGCTGCTGAGCGGGGTGCTGCCGGAGGACGGCGGGCCGGCGGCGCTGGCCACCGTCACCGCGCCCGGCCAGAAGTACGCGCTGGCCGAGCCCGCCGACGACTGGGTGCTCGACCCGGAGGCGCTCGCCGAGCCGGTGGCCCAGCTGACCGCCTACTTCGAGGGCAGGCGCACCGGCTTCGACCTCCCGCTCGCCCCCGAGGGCACTGAGTTCCGCCGCCGGATCTGGGCCGCGCTGGACGAGATCCCGTACGGCAAGACCGTCACCTACGGCGAACTCGCCGAGCTGGCCGGGCAGGAGCCGCGCATGGTCCGGGCGGTCGGTGGCGCGGTGGGCGCCAATCCGCTGCTGATCGTCCGCCCCTGCCACCGGGTGCTCGGCGCCAACGGCGCGCTCACCGGCTTCGCCGCGGGCGTGGACCGCAAGCGCTGGCTGCTGGACCTGGAGGGCGGCACCCTGTTCTGACCGCCGGCGTTCTGACCGCCGGCCCCCGCCGGATGTCGACCGGGCCCCGCCGGACGGCCGCCGGGCCTGCGTCGGGCGCTCAACTCGGAAGGTCCACCCGCCAGTTGTTGCTGCGCATGAACCGCCCGGGCGGGAACTCGAATTCCGTCTCCCCGAGCAGGGTGAACCCGGCCTTCGCGCAGACCGCGTTGGAGGCGGGGTTGTCCACCGACGGGAAGGCGTGCAGGTAGCGGTGCGCGGCTTCGCGGCGGGCGGCCGCGACCGCCGCGCGGGCGGCGGCGACCGCGATGCCCCGGCCCTGGAAGCCGGGCAGCACGTTCCACCCCATCTCGTGGACGGTCCGCCCCTCCCACGTCCGGGTGCCGTAGCCGACCGAACCGACCGAACCGACCGAACCGACCGAACCGACCGAACCGACCGAACCGACCGAACCGACCGAACCGACCGAACCGACCGAACCGACCGAACCGACCC
>NZ_JBEZUT010000311.1:0-4100 GCF_040636595.1 Kitasatospora sp. NPDC036755 | reverse complement strand
CGAACTGACCAAGCTGACCGAACCGACGGAGCTGACCGAACCGACCGAACCGGCGGAGCCGACCGCCTCGCCGTCGGGCAGCAGCACGATCCGGTACATGCAGCCGAGCCCGGACGGGACGAAGTCCAGGTACCGCCGGTGCCGTACGAGCAGTTGCTCCTCGCTCTCCGGCCCGCCGACGTGCTTCTTCATCTCCGGGGTGTTGATCCGGCGCAGCAGCGCGAGGTCGTCGTCCGTCCAGGGTTCGATGCGTACCTCTGCCGTGGTCATGCCGGGGACGGTAGCGCCGGGGGGCCCGGGTGACCAGTGGTTTTCAGTCGGTCGGGGGCCCCTGCTCGGGTGCGGCGGTGCCCGGCTGGGCGAGGGCGCGGGCGAGCTGGTCCAGGGCGGGCAGGGCGCCGACGACCGCCGCGCGGTCGGCCGGGTCGAGGGTGCCGAGCGCGGCGGCGATGCGGCGTTCGTGGGCGTGCTGCCAGTCGTCCAGCTGTCGCCGTCCGGCCGGGGTGAGGGCGATCCGGGCGGTGCGGCGGTCGCCGGGGTCGGCCTGGCGGTCGACGAAGCCGGCGTCGAGCAGCTTTCCGACCAGTCCGCTGACGGTGTTGGGTGCGAGCCGCTGGCGCGCGGCGAGTTCGCCGACCCGCAGTGGTGCGGCGGCCAGTGTCTGGAGGAGTTCGACCTGCGCCATCGGCAGGGACTCCCACGGGTAGTCGGTGCGGATGCTGCTGCGCAGTGCGCGGCGCAGCCGGGTGACGGTGTCGGTCAGCTGCCGGGCGTGCTCGACCGCCGGGTCGGGGCTTCCGGTGGCGGGGTCGGGAACGTGTGGTGACGACGGCATGGCGGACAGCGTATCTCCTGGTACGGGGCGGTTCGGCGGCCGGTTCGGGTGTCGGTTCAGGGGCCGGTTCGGGGGGGCTGGGGCCGCGCCGTGCCGTGGCTCTGCGGCGGGTCTGCGGCGGGTCTTGGGGCGGGTGTCCGTCGGGTGCCGTCCGGCACCGTCCGCACTGCGGGACCCTTCCTGTCGTAGAGCGAACTGCTCGTAGCACGAACATATCTGTATCCGATATATTCGTGGCATGAACGCCACTGCCCTTGCCTCGCGGTTGCTCACCGAGCGGCCCCGGCCGCGCGGCATAGCGGGCTGGCGCCACGCCCACTGGCTCGCGGTCGGCACGGTCTGCCTCGGCGCCTTCCTCGGCCAACTGGACGCCAGCGTCATCGCGCTGGTCTTCCCCGCCCTCGGCCGCCACTTCGACGCGAGCTTCGCCGTCGTCGAATGGGTCGCCCTCGCCTACCTGCTGGTCCTGGTCGCCCTGCTGGCCCCGATCGGCTGGCTGTCCGACCTGGTCGGGCGCAAGACGATGTACATCGGCGGCTTCGCGGTCTTCGGCCTCTCCTCGCTGGGCGCCGGATTCGCCGGCAGCCTCTGGGTCCTGGTCGGCTGCCGCGCCGTCCAGGCGGTCGGCGCCGCGATGATGCAGGCCAACAGCGTGGCCCTGGTGGCGCGCGGCGTGCCCGAGCACGCGATGCGGCGCGCGCTCGGCATCCAGGCCGCCGCCCAGGGGCTCGGCCTGGCGCTCGGGCCCAGCCTCGGCGGGCTGCTGGTCGAACACGCCTCGTGGCGCTGGGTGTTCTGGGTCAACGTGCCGATCGCGGTGTTCGGCATCCTGGCCGGCTGGTACCTGCTGCCCCGCACCCGGGCGGCCGGCGCCCCGGCCACCGTGCCGGGCCCCCGCCTCAACGGCTCCCCCCGCACCCCCCGCCCCTACGCGTCCCGCACGGCCGAGTTCCGCGCGGCCGAGTCCCGCTCGGCCGAGTCCCGCGAGGACGCCCGCGTCGACCTGCCCGGCATGCTGCTGCTGACCGGCGCGACCACCTCCCTGCTGCTCGCCCTGTCCACCGCGTCCGGGCTGCCCCTGCCCGGCTGGGCGGTGGCCGCCCTGCTGCTCGCCTCCGCCGCCCTGACCGTCGCGCTGGTGCGCCAGGAGCGGCGGGCCGCCCGGCCGATCCTGGCGCCCGGACTGGTCAACACCCCGGGCGTGCGCTCCGGCCTGGCGGTGGCGCTGATCGGCTACCTGCTGCTGTTCTGCCCGCTGGTGCTGGGCCCCGTGCTGTTCGCCGGTGCCGGTGTGTCGACCGCCCACGCGGGCCTGGTGGTCACCCTGCTGCCCGCCGCGTTCGCCTTCGCCGCGACCGTCGGTGGCGGACTGCTGCCCCAAGGCTGGTCGGACGTGACCAGGTGCCGCTTCGGCGCGCTGCTCGCCGCCGCCGGACTGCTGCTGTTCGCCCTGCTTCCGGCCTCGGACGTGGCGGCGCTCCCGCTGCTGCTCGCGGGGTACGGGCTGGGCCTGCTGCTGCCCGCCAACAACGCCCTGGTGATGCGGGCGATACCGGCGCAGTGCTCGGCGGTCGGCGGCGGCATGGTCAACATGGCCCGCAGCCTCGGCACGGCGCTCGGCATGGCACTGTCCGTCCTCGGTGTCCACCTGGCGGGCGCCGAGTCCGGTGGGCGGACGGTGCTGTACCTCCTCGCCGCCGTCGCGGCGGCCGCCGCACTGCTCACCCGCCCCACCCGGGCCCGAGAAAACCGGGTGGTCACTCGCTCTTGAGGTCGTCGGCGAGGCGGCGGGCTGCTTCGGTCTCGATGGGGCCTCGGGGTTCGACCTCCCCGTCGGCGAGGCGGCCGGCCATGAGGCGGATCATCGCGACCTCGATCATCGCATCGGCGTTGCGAGGCACCGCGACGATCTCCGGGTTCTCGCGCCCCGTGAACGTCTCCGCCCGCATCGGCTCAGCCCGAAGCACCCCGCCCGTACGGGGTGGCGGCGATGGTGGGGGGCCGCTCGGTGGTGGGCGGGGGCCTGTCGTGGCGGGTGGCGAGGACGCGCCTTTGCCCGAGGCGGCGGAGGGCGGCGTTCGACGACGTCGTGGATCCGGTGGTCGGGCTGGTCGAGGCGTTCGGGCTGGTGTGGGCGATGCCGAGTGGGCGCGGAAGGCGCGTGGGCGGCGGCCCTTGCCGGCCGCGGCACCCGGGCCCGTCGTTGCGGGTGCCGCCGGTCAGGGGGAAGGCGAGCGGCCGTCGAGGCCGGACTGACCCCGCCGGTCTGTCCGCCGCGCGGGCGGCCCAAGGCCCGTTGCCCGTGCCCCCTTTGGCGGTGGCGTGCCGGTGGGCGCGCACGGTCGTGGAGTCAGGCGCGGCGCAACCGCTCGATGTCGGATCGGGGCCTGTGCGGCGGCGAGGGCGCGGGCGCGGTGGCCCGGGTGCCGTCCGCGGACCAGGGGGTCGGGCGGCCATGGGCGGTCTGTCAGGGGCCGAACACCGGCGGTCCCTGGCTCGGCCCGGTGCCGGCGGCAGTGGGCGGGCCACCGCCCAGGCCCCGGCGGATATCTCCGGTGTCCCGCGACATGGCCGACGAGCAGACGTCCCCTACGCGTCGGTGCGGGCGTTCAGTGCGTCCTGCGCGCGGTTGAGGCCGCGTCGCACCAGGGTCTCCAGGGCGTCCGCGCAGCGGTCCAACTCGACGGGCAGTGCGGCCAGTTCGTCGTCCGAGAACTTCTTCAGCACGAAGTCCCCGACGCTCTGCCCCTTCGGGGGGCGTCCGACGCCGAAGCGCAGCCGGACGAAGTCCCGGGTGTCGAGCGCCTCGCCGACGGAGCGCACGCCGTTGTGGCCGCCGGGGCCGCCGCCGCGCTTGAGTCTGGCGGAGCCGAAGGCGAAGTCCAGGTCGTCCTGCACGACCACCAGCCGTTCGACCGGGACGTCGTGGCGGCGCAGCAGGGCGGCCACCGGGCGTCCCGACAGGTTGATGGACCACAGCGGCTTGGCCAGCAGCACCCGGTGGCCGTCGACGCCGATCTCGGTGGCCAGGGTGGCGATTCCGCGTCGGCGGAAGCGGGCGCCGTGCCGTTCGGCCAGCCGGTCCACGGCCAGGAAGCCGGCGTTGTGGCGGGTGAGCCGGAACCACGGGCCGGGGTTGCCCAGTCCGGCGATCAGCCAGGGGGCGTCGGGGGTCTGGCGGGGGCTCTCCGAAGGGGGGGGGGGAAGACGGCAGGGCGCCGGCCAGGATCGGCAGGACCAGCGAGGTGGGCGGGGCCCAGCCGGG
>NZ_JBEZUT010000310.1:0-10231 GCF_040636595.1 Kitasatospora sp. NPDC036755 | reverse complement strand
CCCCCGGCTGACCATGGTCGGCTCGCTCGTCGACGCGATCGTGGAGCGGGCCGCCCGCTCGAAGGCCGCCGCACCCCGCTACTCGCTCGGCGGCGCGCAGTGGCAGCGCGCCCGGCTGTCCGCGTCCGGGTCCGTCACCGTCCCGGAGACCGGGAGGTGGCCGAGGTCGCCGGTGGCCGAGGGCGGGCCCAGGTGGACCGTGCCCGCGACCGCCAGCGCCGCGTCCACCACGTGGCCGACGAACAGCTGCACCATGCTGCGGCGGGCCGCCGGGTGGCCGAAGAGGATCTCCGCCTGGGTGAGCGCCCGGGCGTGGTTGTCCACCTGGACGGGCAGTCCGGTGGCGCCCGCCAGGAGCTCGCCGAGCGGCAGGTCGTGCCAGTCCAAGGGGTCGTGACGGGCGATCACCCCGCGCTCCGGGTCGACCGAGCCGCCGGTGACGGCGCCCAGCCCGACCACCGTACGGCCGCCGCCCAGGGTGGCGAGCAGCCGGGGCAGCCGCGCGAGCAGCGGCTTCAGCAGGTCCGGGCCGGTGCGGCCGCGGTGCGGGACCTCCTTGCGCCGCAGCACCCGGCCGCGCAGGTCGAGCAGCGCGACCGTGGTGAACGGCAGGCCGATGTGCAGCCCGGCCACGGCGAGTCGGTCCGGGTCCAGGTCGAGCGGCAGCTGGGGGCGGCCCAGCGCGCCCGGTCCGGCGCCGGCCAACTCCGGCCGCTCGCGCAGGAGTCCGAGCCGGAGCAGGTCCACCGTCTGCCGGGAGACGGCCGAGGCGCTGAGCCCGGTGAGCGCGGCGACCCGGCTGCGGGCGATCGGCCCGTGGTCGAGCACCGTGCGCAGGACGGCGGAGGCGTTGGCGTCCCGGCGGTCGTCGCCGGCGCGTGGGGCGGTGGGCGTGGTCCCGGGCGCGGTGGCTGTCGCGGGCGCTGTCGCGGGCGCTGTCGCGGGCGCTGTCGCGGGCGCTGGCGTGGTCACGGGAACGGTCGCGGGCGTGGTCATGGGTGCGGCTCAGCCGTCGATCCCCCCGGCTCCCCGGTCAGTTGGCCGCTTCGAGCTCCTCGGCGGGCACGAGGCCCGGCACCCGCGGCGGGTCGGCGGGCTCCAGCAGCCGGCTCGGGGTGCCGTCCGGGCCGACCGGCAGGTCCCCGTCCAGGGTGATCCGGCGCACCAGGCGCGGCTCGTCGCCGTAGTCGGCGACCGCGTAGTGCTGGGTGGCGCGGTTGTCCCAGATCGCGACGTCGCCGACCTGCCAGTCCCAGCGGACGGTGTTCTCCAGCCGCTCCACGTAACGCTGGAAGAGGTCGATCAGGGCCTTGCTGTCGTCCCCCGAGACCTGCTGGATGCGCTGGGCGAAGGCCCCCAGCAGCAAGGTCTTCTCGCCGGTCACCGGGTGGACCCGGACGACCGGGTGCTCGGTCTTGAACGCGGTGGAGACGAACACGTCCCGGAACAGCCTGGCGACCTCGGCGTTGTCCGCCAGCTCGGGGCGCAGGGCGAGCCGGGCGGCGTAGTCGTAGTCGTTGGTGTGGACGGCGCGCAGGCTCTCGGCGAGCGCCTTCAGCGGGGCGGGCAGGTCCCGGTAGGCGGCCGCGGTGTTGGCCCAGACGGTGCTGCCGCCGGCCGGCGGGACCTCCAGGGCGCGCAGGATCGAGGCCTTGGGGTAGGACGGGACGAAGGTGACGTCGGTGTGCCAGTTGTTGGCGCGCACGCCCTTGGTGGCGTCCAGCTCGAAGACGTAGCGGCCGTCGGCGCTGGGCACGGTGGGGTGGCCGACCGGGTGGCCGAGCAGCCGGGCGAAGGCCTCCTGCCCGGCGTCGTCCAGGTGCTGCTGGCCGCGGAAGAAGAGCACCTTGTGCTCGTACAGGGCGGCCTCCAGGGCGGCGACGGTCTCGGCGGGGAGGTCGCCGCCGAGGCGTATGTCGTGCACGGTCGCGCCGATCCGGCCGGCGACGGGGGTGAGGCGCAGAGCGGTGGGGGCGGTGGTGGTCATGGCGGGGCCCTTCCGGGACGAAGGTGGTGACGTTCAGTGACGAAACGCGGGTGCGCGCAGCGGCGTTGGGGCAGCTGCGGGCGTACGGCTCCGCGGTGCGGCGAGCGGCGTACGGGCGTGGCGGTCCGGGCTCGGCGGACGTTCAGCGGGCGAGCGCGCCGCGACGACAGCGGCGCGGGCAGCGGCAGGGGACGGGGCGGACGGCGGTGTGCATCGGCCCTCCTTCCTGGTCGCTGCGGATGGGCTCGGGCCTCATCGTGCTGAACCGCGCGGCCCCTGTCAATCGTCATCCTGCCTGGTGGGAGCAGGTGTTGCGGCTTCGTTTCGGCCGCTTGCGGCTCCTTGCCGCGTGTTGCTGCGGATGACGCGGGGATGGCGGGCGTGCTGCGGGCGGGCACTCGGGCTTGCCGCCCGGGGGCGGGGTTACTAATTTTCGGAGCGGAAGTAATCCGGGCCGGCGCGGGCGGTTCCCGCCCCGGGGCCGAGGCCTGCCCGGATCCGGGGCGGCGGTGACGTTCGGTGATCGCTCTGTGGGCGCTACTGCCCGAGCAGCCGGGCGAGGTCCAGCCCGAGGCCGCCCAGGACGGGCAGCGCGCCGAGGTCGGTCACGCCGGCGACCGGGATGCTGTAGCCCTGGTTCACCTCGCGGGGCGCCGCGCCGGCGGCGACGGGCGCGGTGGCCGGGAGCAGGACGGTGCCGAGGATCAGGGCGACGAGCGAGGTGCGCATCTGAGGGGGCCTCCGGAGGGGTGGGGGTGACGGTCTGTCAACACCCTGCGTGCCGGGGCGGTCACGCATCTTCGCCCCTTCGGGCGCATTGGTAAAGATGCTTGCTTTGTGTTCATGCCAACATCGCGGAGGTCTGGACCACCTTGCGAGCGGGCGCATACCTTTCCTTCACAAGGACGGGCATTCGGTCGACGAACTGTCGTGCGAACGTGTCGAGTTCTGCATGGCATGGTCATGACCATCCGTCTTCCGCACGGCAACCGGAGGGAACGAACCATGCGCGCCATCGGCAAGAACCTCAGGATCCTCGCGGGCGCCCCGCTCGCCGCAGCCGCCCTCATCGCCCTCACGGCCGGCTCCGCCAGCGCCGCGATACCGGTCAACCAGCCCATGACCGGCAAGGCCACCTACTACAACGACGCCGGCTACGGGGCCTGCGGCACCCAGATCAACGCCGCCACCCAGATGCTGGTCGCCGTCTCGCACACCTGGTGGACCACCGCCAACCCGAACAACGACCCGGTCTGCAAGGGCATTTCGGTCAAGGTCACCTACCAGGGCAAGACCATCACCGTGCCGGTGAAGGACCAGTGTCCGTCCTGCGACTCCACCCACATCGACCTCAGTCAGCCGGCCTTCGCCAAGCTGGCGCCGCTGGACAAGGGCGTCATCACCGGCCTGAGCTGGCAGTTCGTCAAGACCGCGCTGAACGGCAAGACGGTCGAGCTCTCCGCCCCGATCACCGGCTCCACCATCGGCTGAGCCGCCCCCGGACGACGGAGCCCGCCCCCGCCCGGCTCGCGGGGGCGGGCACCCGGCCCATCAGGGGCCGGTGGTTCCAGCCGCCGCGGACGGAATCGCGACCTTTCGGAGCTACCGCCGCGCCCCGCCGGGCGGCAGGGCGCCGTCCGGCAGCGGCGGGGCCATCGCGAGCAGCAGCTGGACGGCCGGGGGCGCGGTGCGCGGATCGTGGGCGAGCCCCAGGGTGACGGTCGGCACCGGGGCGGTGAGGCGGCGCAGGCAGACGCCGGGTATCCGGAAGACCCGGGCCCGGCCCTCGGGGATCGGCGCGATGCCGTAACCCGCCGCCACGGCCAGCAGGAGCTGCTCGTCGTCCGGCTCCTCCCGGACGATCCGCGGCGACCCGCCGGGCCACAGCTGTCCGGTGATCAGCGCGTGCATCCCGGGCCCGTTCTCGCGCGGCCAGAGCACCACCGGCTCGTCCACGATCCGGTGCCGGCCGATCCGGGCCCGGCTCCGGGCGAGCGGGTGGCCGGCCGGCACCGCGAGCAGCAGCTCCTCCTCGGCGATGATCCGGCAGGCGAGCTCCGGGACGTCCAGCGGC
Source organism: Kitasatospora sp. NPDC036755 (assembly GCF_040636595.1). NCBI lineage: Bacteria > Bacillati > Actinomycetota > Actinomycetes > Kitasatosporales > Streptomycetaceae > Kitasatospora > Kitasatospora sp. NPDC036755. The sequence goes on along the minus strand of NZ_JBEZUT010000310.1, from coordinate 6,170 downwards.
GGCCGGACGAACGCCGCGTCCAGCCGCCCCGCGAGCAGCTCGGCGACGCTGTGCGAGGTCCAGGTGGTCTGCAGCGCGACGTCCAGCTTCGGGTACCGGTTGCGGAACTCCGTCACCAGGGCGTCGCAGACCCCGCCGCGGGCGGAGCGGGTGTACGCCACCCGCAGGCGTCCCTCCCGCCCCTGGACCACCGCGGCGAGCCGCTCCTCGGCCGCCGCCACCTCCCGCAGCACCCGCCGGGCCTCCTCGGCGACCGCCCGCCCGACCGGGGTCAGCGCGCAGCCCTTGCTGGTCCGTTCGACCAGCTGCACCCCGAGCTGCCGCTCCAGCGCCTTGACCTGCTGGCTCAGCGCCGGCTGCGCCACGTGCAGCCGGCGGGCGGCCCGGGTGAAGTTCAACTCCTCCGCCAGCACGGCGAAGCAGCGCATGCGGCGCAGGTCCATCCGCGGGCCGGTCCGCTGGTCCGTTCGCGGGGCCGTTCGCGGGTCCGTCCGGCGATCCATCCGGCGATGATAAGCGCGGCTTATCGCCTCCGGACAGATCCGGTCTTGGACGGCTTCCGGCGGGACAGGCTTTCCTGGAGACGGCCGCCGACACCCGGTGGGCCGCCCTTCGAGGGAGGAGTTCACGATGGACGTCGTCGTGGTCGGAAGCGGGATCATCGGGCTCACCACAGCGATCCGCCTGCAGGAGAAGGGGCTTCGGGTCGTCGTGGTGACGGCGGACGGCCTGCTGTCGACCACCTCGGCCGTCGCCGCGGCCGTCTGGTTCCCGGTCGCCACCGGTACCGACAAGCGGGTCGCGGACTGGTCCGCGACCGCCTTCGCCGAGTTCGCCCGCCAGGCCGAGCAGGGCGTCCCCGGCGTCTCGATGCGCAGCACCCGCATGCTGGAGCGCGAGCGGACGTCGGAGGGCCTGCCCTGGTGGGGCGGGGCCGTCCCGGACCTGCGCCGGCTGAGCGCGGCCGAGCGCGGAGCGGACTGTGCGGACGGCTGGTCGTTCACCGCCCCCGCCGTGGAGATGCCGCTCTACCTGCCCTGGCTGCTCGGCCGGTTCATCGACCGCGGCGGCGAGGTCGTCCAGCGCCGCCTCGACGCCCTCGACCAGGCCCTGGCCTGGGCGCCCGTCGCCGTCAACGCCACCGGGATCGGCGCCCGGCAGCTCTGCGACGACCGGGCGGTGCACCCGGTGCGCGGCCAACTCGTCCTGGTCGGCAACCCCGGACTGCCCAGCTCGACCCGGATCCAGGACGACCCGGCCGGCTACACCTACATCCACCCGCGCAGCGCCGACGTCGTCCTCGGCGGCACCTTCCAGCCCGACGACTGGAACACCACCCCCGACCCGGCCACCGCCGAGGCCATCCTCGCCCGCTGCACCGCCCGCATACCCGAACTCCGCGAGGCCCGCGTCCTCGGCCACGCCGTCGGCCTGCGCCCCGCCCGTCACGGCGGCCCCCGCCTCGAAGCGGAGCCGGGCGGCCGGATCGTCCACAACTACGGCCACGGCGGCGCCGGCGTCACCCTCAGCTGGGGCTGTGCGGACGCCGCGGCGGACCTGGTGGGGTGATCGGGGAGCCGCCCGCCCCCGCAGGGGGCGGGCGGCTCCTGGCCGCCCGTTCCGGTGGGCGTCGGGTGCATGGATACCGGGTGCGCGGGCCTGTCGGATCCGGCACGGTGGGTGACGGCGGCGCGGAGCGTCCGCACCGAGAGGGGAGTCAGCGGGATGAAGGCGCCGATGCTCTACGTCGTGGTCTGTGCGGGCGGGGTCGCGGGCGGGGTCGGGGAGCTGATCGCCGAGGCCCGGCGACAGGGGTGGGACGTCGGGGTGGTGGCGACGCCCGACGCGATGGAGTTCATCGATGCCGAGGCGATCGCCGCGCAGACCGGCCATCCGATCCGCTCGGCCTGGCGGAAGCCCGGCGAGCCCCGGCCGCTGCCGGACCCGGACGCGATCGTGGTCTCCCCGGCCACCTTCAACTCGATCAACAAGTGGGCCCTGGGCATCTCGGACACCCTGGCCCTCGGCATCCTCTGCGAGTCGTACGGCTGGGGTGTTCCGGTGGCCGTCCAGCCGTGCCTCAGTGCCGCCCAGGCGGCGCACCCGGCGTACGCGGAGAGCCTGGCGAAGCTGCGGCGGATGGGGGTGCGGATCGCTGACTTCACGCCCGGCTCGTACAGCTGGACCCGGGCCCTGGAGCTGTTGCGGGACTGACAGGGTGGCTGATCGGGAGCGGCGATCCTGGCAGTGTGGAGGGTATGCCGACCGGGACGGCCCGGGTAGCGTCCGGGCAGGTCAGCGAGGGTACGGGAGGTTTCCGGTGGCGGCGGTCAACGGCGGGGTGTCGTTCTGGTACGCGGCGGACGGGGTGCCCGGGGCGGGCCCGGCCCTGCCGGGCGACCGGGACGCCGACGTGTGCGTCGTCGGCGGCGGGTACACCGGCCTCTGGACGGCGTACTACCTGAAGAAGGCCGACCCGACCCTGCGGATCGCCCTCCTCGAACAGCGCTTCTGCGGCTACGGCGCCTCGGGGCGCAACGGCGGCTGGCTGTACAACGGCTTCGCGGGTCGCGGCGCGTTCGCCAAGCGGTACGGGCCGCAGCGCGCGGCGGCGATGCAGCGGATGATGGACGCGGCGGTCGGCGAGGTCGTCGACGTCGCCGCGGCCGAGGGCATCGAGGCGGACATCGTTCGCGGAGGTGTCCTCGAAGTCGCCCGTAGCGAGCCGCAGTTGGAGCGCCTGCGCGAACACGTCGAGGGCGAGCGGGCCTACGGCGAGGGCCGCGTCGAGCTGCTGGGCGCCGAGGAGGCGACCGCGCGCGTCAACGTCGCCGGCACCCTCGGCGGCTGCTGGACCCGGTACGGCGCCCGCATCCAGCCCGCCAGGCTCGCCCGGGGACTCGCGCGCACCGTACGGGAGTCGGGCGTCGAGGTGTTCGAGGGCACGCCCGTCACCGCGATCCTGCCCGGCTCCGGCCACCGCCGGCCGCGCGCCGTCACCCCGTACGGCACCGTCACCGCGGACCGGGTGCTGCGCGCCACCGAGGGGTTCACCGCCGGGCTGCGCGGGGAGAGGCGCACCTGGCTGCCGATGAACTCGGCGATGGTCGCCACCGAGCCGCTGCCCGCCGAGTTCTGGGCGGAGACCGGCTGGGAGGGGCGCGAGGTGCTGGGCGACTTCGCCCACGCCTACATGTACGCCCAGCGCACCGCCGACGACCGGATCGCGCTCGGCGGGCGGGGCGTGCCGTACCGGTTCGGCTCGCGGACGGACTCGGACGGCTCCACCCAGGTGGAGACGGTGCGCCAACTCCGGCAGGTCCTCGACCGGTTCTTCCCCGCCGCCGCGCACGCCAGGATCGACCACGCCTGGGCGGGCGTGCTCGGCGTCCCCCGGGACTGGTGCGCCACCGTCGAGCTGGACCGGGCCGGCGGGCTCGGTTGGGCGGGCGGGTACGTCGGCAGCGGGGTGACCACCGCCAACCTGGCCGGCCGCACCCTGCGGGACCTGGTGCTCGGCCGCGACACCGAGCTGACCGGGCTGCCCTGGGTCGGGCACACCGTGCGGCGCTGGGAGCCGGAGCCGCTGCGCTGGCTCGGGGTGCACGCGATGTACGCCGCGTACCACGCCGCCGACCGGCAGGAGGCGGCCGGCCGGGCCACCACCTCGCCGATCGCCCGGGTCGCGGACCTCGTCGCCGGGCGCTGATTCGCCGGGCGCCGAGTCCCCGGGCGCTGAGTCGCCGGGCGCTGAGTCTCCGGGCACTGAGCCTTCGGAGCGCCCGCACCGGGAGCACCGGACCCGGGGCCGTCGAGCCCGCCACCACGGAACCCGCCACCACGGAACCCGCCACCACGGAACCCGCCATCACCGAGCCCGCCACCACCGAGCCCGCGGTCGCCGAACGGGCCCGGTGGGAACGCCGGGTTGACGGCTCGGCGTGCCGGACCGCGTTGCGCCGCCCGCCGCTGCGGCCGGCCCGCCAGGATGGCGGGATGACAGTGAACGAGGCGGTCCCGCCGCCGATGCCGGCCGGCCCGAGCCGTCGCGCCGATGGTCCGTTCGGACGTGCCGCCGAGCGGAGTCGGCCCGCAGCAACGACGGTGAAGGCGTGCTGAGGAGAACACTGCCGGCCCTCGCGGTCGCCCTGCTGCTCTGCGCGCCCGGCGGCGGCGCGTGGGCCAGGTCGCCGGGCTGGCAGGTGGCGGTCGTGGACCAGGCCTCGCGCGGTGTGCTGGTGTTGCAGAGCGCTGAGGAGCTGATGGCCTACCGCGGGCCGGGCCGGCTGCCGGTGGTCTGGGGCTGGAGTGCCGACCGGGTACCGGAGTTGGCGGACCTGGCCCCCGCGCGCAGCTGGACGAATCCGGACGAGGCGAAGTCCCGCGTGCGGCAGGGCCGTCGGTACCTCCTGACGACGGCCTCCGGGGGGTTGGCAGCGGTCGTGGAGGTGGCCACCGGCCGGATCCACTGGGCGGCGGACCTGGGGGCGTCCGTCAATCCGCACAGCATCGAGCTGTTGCCGGACGGCAACGTGGCGGTGGCCGCGAGCGCGGGCGGCTGGGTGCGGCTGTACGCGGCCTCGCAGGGCGCCCGGGCCGCGGCCCACGCGGAGTTCCCGCTGCCGGGCGCGCACGGGGTGCACTGGGACGGCCGGACCGGCCTGCTCTGGGTGCTGGGGGACACGGCGCTGACCGCGCTGCGGGTCGGCGGCACCGCGGCCGCGCCCACCCTCACCGCGGTGCGGAGCAGCCCGCTGCCGGACCGCGGCGGGCACGACCTGGCCGCCGTCCTGGCGGCTCCCGGGCACTTCTGGGTCTCCACGCTGGCCGGCCTGTGGCGCTTCGACCCGGCCGCCGACCGCTTCACCGCCGTGCGCCTGGCCGATCCGGCCGCCGAGCGGGACCTCAAGAGCGTCGGGGACGAGCCCGGTACGGGCCGGCTGCTCACCGTGGCGCCGGAGCACGAGGCGCCGTGCGACTGGTGCACCTCGGTGATCACCCTGCACCGGCCGGAGGGCGAGCGGTCGCTGCGCGGCACGCACCTGTACAAGGCGAGGTGGTGGAGTGTCTGGTAGCAGATCCCGGACTCCGGGGTACCGATTCCGGGGCGCGCGTCGGGGATACCACCCGAATTGCGGACGGCATTCGGATGATGGGGCATATTGTGTGTACCGACAAACTACTCCGATGGAGGTCAGTTTCCCGTCGCGGTCCGGAAACCAACAGTCGACCCCGGTCGGCTGGGATAGCGTCGTGGGGTCGGGGGGTCGACACCGATCCGGTGTAATCGAACGCTAGCTACTGGGCCGTAGCGGCCGAATGAGTCATGGAGAAAAACATGCGGAATTTCCCTGCGGAAAACCGGCCGGACGGAGTTGACGATCTTCAGCTCGCGATGGAATCTCTGGCAGCCTTCCCGTCCCGGAACGCGGGAAGCGGGGCGGACGTGACGGAACGGCTCGCCGCCGTCCACGACCTGTGCCGCGCGGTCGACGCGGTGCTGGACAGCCTGGTCGTCCAGGCGGCCGCCGAGGCGGCCGAGGAGGGGTGGACCGCGGCCCGGATGGCGGCCGAACACTCCGGCTACTACGCCAGGTTGCAGCGCGCGCTGCTCCCCGCCGGTGCCGGGATGACCCGGCAGTGAGCGCGGTGCAGCCGGGCGTGCACGCGCTGTCCTGCCCCACCCGGTGGAGCGACGTCGACGAGAACGGGCACATCAACAACGCCCGTCTGGTCGGCTACGTCCAGGAGGGGATTTACGACCTGTTCTGCCACCACGAAACCGCCGTACGGGAATCGCTGTTCCCGCACGGATTCCTTATCGCCAGGCACGAGATCGACTACCTGGAGCAGTTGCACCACCGGCCCGAGCCGCTCTCGGTGCGACTCACCGTGGAACGGCTCGGGCGGAGTTCCGCGCAGGTCGAGGTGAAGGTCTGCCGGGATCGGCTGACCTTTATGCGGGCACGGACGGTGGTGGTCGCGCGGGATCGCGAATCCGGCCGTTCGCGGGCGCTGAGCCAGGCCGAGCGGAGCTTTCTCGCGGCATTCATGACGGACCCGGCCCGCGCCCAGGCGGCCCTGGCGGCCACGACCGTGACCGCGGCGACGACGGTGGCCGCGGTGCCGTCGGCGACGGCCGCGGGGGTCGGTGCCGCCGCGACGGAGAT
>NZ_JBEZUT010000309.1:0-10252 GCF_040636595.1 Kitasatospora sp. NPDC036755 | reverse complement strand
GGCGACGGCGCCGGCGGAGCGCACGAGGCCGCGCACGAAGCTGGCGCCCTGGCCGTGCCGGACGGCGGGCGGCTGGTAGCCGCCGCGGGCGCAGGTGGTGAGCAGGTCGTCGTAGAGCGCGGGGGCTCCGGCCCGCGGGAAGAGGATCAGGTCGAATCCGGCGAGCGCGGAGAGCGGCACTTCGGCGGACCGGGCGGCGTCGGCGCCGCGCGGCAGCAGGACGCCGAGTTCGCGTCGCAGGACCGGGCCGAGTTCGAGGCCGGTGACGTCGCAGGGGTGGTGGATGAACCCGACGTCGAGTTCGTGCGCGGCGAAGCGGGCGAGCTGGTCGGCGGTGGAGAGCTCGTGCAGTTCCAGTTCCACGCCGGGGCTGCGGTCGTGGAACGCGGTGAGGAGGGCGGCGACGGTGTCGCCCGCGATGTCGGGCGGCAGCCCGGCGCGCAGCAGGGCGCTGTCGCCGTCCCTGATGCGGCGCGCGGCCGCGCGCAGCGCCTCGGAACGGGCGAGCAGTTCGCGTGCCTCGGGGAGCAGCAGCAGGCCCGCCTTGGTGATGGCCACCTGGCGGCTGGTCCGCTCGAAGAGCCGCACCTCCAGCTCCCGTTCCAGCCGCTGGATGCGCTGCGACAGGGGTGGCTGGGCCATGCCGAGGCGGGCCGCGGCACGGCCGAAGTGTGACTCTTCTGCAACAGTCACGAAGCATTCCAGGTGCCGGATCAGGTCCACGACCAGCGATCATACGCGATTTTTATCGATCGCCGATCGATATCGGAATTGGACGCGAACCCGGGCCGGTTGTTCTCCTCACGGCATGACACACCCTTCCTCCTCTCCCGCCACGGGCTCCTGGACCACCACCACCCACCAGCACCGGGGCCGTCGCCGCGCCCTGCGGGCCGGCATCGCCGTGGCCCTCGCGGCGGCCACCGCCACGGCCGCCGCGGCCTGCGGCACCTCCCTCACCGGGCCCGGCACCCCCAAGGCCGCCGGGACCCCCGATCCCGCGGCGGCCGCCGAGGCCCAGGCCTTCCTCGCCGACTGGGCGGGCGGCCGGCTCGACAGCGCGGCCTCCCGCACCACCGACCCCGCCAAGGCCCAGGAGGTGCTGCGCAACTTCACCGCCGGCCTCGACCTCGGAAAGCCGGAACTCACCCCCGAGCCCGCCGGCCTGCAGGGCGACCACTCGGTCAGGGTCGCGTTCACCGCGAAGATGCCCGTCACCGGGCTGGGCACCTGGACCTACCGGTCCGAGCTGCCGGTGCGGAAGCAGGAGGGCGGGGCCTGGAAGGTCGACTGGTCGATGTCACTCGTCCACCCGCGCCTCAGCGACAGCGCCAAGTTCCGCCTGGACCGGGAGGACACCTCCCCGCCGAAGGTCACCGACCGCAACGGGGCCGCCCTGACGGGCGACGACCTGCCGTCGCTGCGCCCGGTGCTCGCCCAGCTCACCAAGGGTGGCTCCGCGCCGCGCGGCGCGATCCGGCTCGTCGACCGCGCCACCGGCGAGGTCACGGGCACCGAGACCACCTTCGGGGCCGAGGACGCGAAGCCGTCCGACAAGCCGCCGGCCACGACGCTCGACGCCACCTGGCAGGCCGCGGCGGACAAGGCCCTGGCCGACAAGGCCGGCGGCAAGAACGCCTCGCTCGTCGCCCTGCGGGTCGACAACGGCGAGATCCTCGCCATGGCCAACTCCCCCGCCACCGGCTTCAACCGGGCGCTCTCCGGCACCTACGCGCCCGGCTCCACCTGGAAGATCGTGACGAGCAGCGCGCTGCTGATCAAGAACGCCGTCAAGCCCGACGACGTCGTGGACTGCCCCAAGTACCTCACCGTCGGCAAGGAGTTCCACAACGTGGAGACGTCCGAGTTCCCGGGCGCCACCTTCCGCAAGGACTTCACCAAGTCCTGCAACACCGCCTTCATCAGCCTGCGCGGCAAGCTCGGCGACAGCGAACTCGGCGACGTCGCGCGGGACTACTTCGGGGTCGGGCAGGAGTGGCACGTCGGGATCCCGTCGTACGACGGCTCGGTGCCGGTGCCCAGGGACGAGACGGAGAAGGCCGCGTCGATGATCGGGCAGGGCCGGATCCAGGCGAACCCGCTGGTCATGGCGTCCGTCACGGCGACCGCGGCGTCCGGCCGGTTCCACCAGCCGACGCTCGTCCCCGGCGGCGCGGACACCACCTCGACGAAGCCGCTCCCGCCCGCCGTGGTGGACCAGCTGCGCTCGCTGATGCGGGCCACCGTCACCGACGGGACGGCGCACGTGCTCGCCGACCTGCCCGGCGAGATCGGCGCGAAGACCGGCACCGCCGAGGTCTCCGAGAAGGACCCCAACAACGGCTGGCTGGTCGCGCGGCGCGGCAACGTCGCGGTGGCGTGCGTCGTCGAGCAGGGCGTGACGGGCGGCGGGTCGGCCGGGCCGATCCTGCACAGCCTGCTGGCCGCCGTTCCCGGCGACCCGTCATGACACCGGGCCGGGGACGGTACGGGACCGTCCCCGGCGTGCCGCCCGCAGTCCGGGCCGCCAGCGGTCAGGAGAGGACGGCGAGTTCGGCCACCACCGCGCGGTGGTCGCTGCGCGGCAGGGCGTGCTCGGAGACGCCGACGGCGGCCAGCCCGGGCCCGTGCAGGACGTGGTCGATCTGGATCACGGCCGGGACGCGGTAGTCCGGGTGGTCCTGGGGCCAGGTCGGGAAGAGGCCCGCGCCGAGCTCCTCGTGGGTGTCGGCCAGGCCGGTGCCCATCAGGTCGCGCATCGGCTTGTGGTCGAGGGTGGCGTTGAAGTCGCCCAGCAGGACGGCGTTGCGGGTACGGCCGGGCGCGGCGGCGCGCAGGTCGTGCAGTCCCTCCGCCCAGCGGCGGGCGTCGCCGAGCGGGTAGTAGGTGTGCACGGCGACCAGCTGCACCGGGCGGCCGCCGACGTCGACGGTCAGGTTGGTGGTCGGCCAGGCCGGGTCGGCGGCGGAGCCGACGGGCAGCCGGGTGTACAGCGCGGTGTCGGTGCCGACCGGCCGCTCCCGGTGCGGCAGCAGGGCCCGGATGCCGGCCGCGTCCAGCGCGTCGGCGGCGGAGTCGCTCTGCTCCTCGACCGCGAGCACGTCGATCCGCTGGTCCCGCACCAGGTCGACCAGGGACTTCGGCGAGACCTGCCCCATGAAGTTGTTGCTGGTCGCCACCCGCAGCCGGGGCGCGTCGGCGGGCGCGTCGGCCGCGTCCGGGACGAGCCGGGGTATCAGCCACCACAGGTGCAGCACCACCAGCGCGGCCGCGGCCAGGCTCAGCCACCGGGCACGCAGCACCGCCACCACCACCAGCAGCACCACGCCGAGCAGCGCCGCGTACGGCAGCCCGGCCATCGGCAGGGCCCACACCGTGCCGTCGTCCCACCCGCACAGCCGCACCACCGCGAGCACGGCCGGGCCCAGCAGCAGCACCCCGCACCCGACCAGCGCGGCCGCGCGCCCACGGCCTCTGCGGGCGGGCGACGAGCCCTTCGACCTACCGTCCGTCACGGTGCTCCTTCCAGGGGCGGCTGCCGACGGCCGTGATCTTCGACCGCCGTCGTGAACCACGGACGCCCGCGCCCCCGGCCCGGTTCCGCCCGCCGGGGCCGCCCCACCCCGTCCGCCCGCACGCGTCAGCGCGGGACGGTGGTGGCCGGACGCTTGACTCCGGCGGCCCCGGCCTCGGCGGTCAGGTCGAACGGCGGGTGGGTGAAGGGTGGTTGGCCGAGCGCGGGCCGGTCGGTCAGCGGGGGGCCAGGTCAGCGGAGGCTCCAGGTCAGCGGGGTCGGTCCGGCCGTGCCCCGGTAGCCGAGCGAGCGGTTAAGGGCCTCGGCGTCCGGGGAGGCGGTGAGGTCGATCCGGCCGCAGCCGCGGGCGGCGAGCCAGTCGTGCACGGCCGTGACGGCCCGTCGGGCGTGTCCCCGGCGGCGCTGGGCGGGGTCCGTCGCGACGGAGGCGATGTGTCCCACGGAGAGCCCCTGGACGGGTCCGGGCATGCGCATGCGGTCCGTGAACCGGCCCCACCGCGCAGGACGGCAGCCGGACGCCGTCGTCGACGACGAGCGCGGCGAACCGCTCCTCCTCGGCGAGCCGCGCCCGGGCCTCGGGGCGCGCGTCCTGTGGTGGTCCCGGGTCAGTGCGGCGCGGTCTGCCGGACCGCACCCGAGGCGAGGAGCCAGCTGACCATCCGGCCGCCGGTGTCGATGGCGGAGTGGTACGCGACGCCGGCGGCCTGGGGGTCCGCGGATTCCGGCCGTTCCGCGAGGTCGCGGCAGACGGCGGTCAACTGCCGGTAGCCGGCCAGCATTCGGGACCACAGCTGCTGTCCGGCCGGATCGGGCACGGTGAAGTACCCGCCGGCCTGCCGCGTCGCGCCGTCGAGCGCGTCACAGGTGTCGCCCACCTTCCGCATCGCCGCCTCGACCTGGGCCTCGGAGCCTCCGTTCGTGGCGGTGCTCACCACGGCGTCGATCGCGGCGGCGTAGTCGCGCTGCGCCGTGTAGAGCCCGTTGACGTGGTCCAGGCCGCCGACCGCGGCCCAGGCCTGCCGCTGGGCCAGGGCGATCGCCGGCGAGGGAGCGGTCGTGCGCTGGTCCAGCATCGACTCCCCTCCCCGGCCGCCCCCGCCGCGCGGGCCGGGAAGCTGGACGGCGATCACCACCGTCGCCGCGACCCCGGCCACGACCACCGCGCCGGCGACCGCCCGTACGGCGTGCCGCCGCGTCCGGCGGTGCGGCCCCGGCCCGGCGACCGGTACCGCGGCGCACCGCCCGGCCCGGCCGCGCCGCCGCCACAGCAGGCCCGCGCCCCGGCCCGCGAAGGCGGCCAGGCCCGCCAGCAGCGTTCCCAGGGTCAGCGCGAAGGCCGTCTCGATCTGCAGCAGCCTCCACACCACCTCCGGCCGCCAACCGCACACGTGGGTCATGACGTTGAACGGGCCGACGCAGCCGTCCGCGCTCATCAGGAGGAAGGAACCCACGGTGCCGACGAGGGCGGTGACACCGGCCGTGACGAGCCCGGCGAGCAGCCAGGACGACCTGGCCACGGCGGCGACGACGGCTGCGGTCAGGGCCATCGCGGCGCCGAGCACCAGGACCGGCCCCATCAGGTACGTGACCTGGAACGGGCCCGAGCTCCGCACGGCCGCCGGGGACGGCGTGTGCAGATGGGCCTTCGCCGCGGCCAGTCCGGCCCAGCAGAGCAGGCCGCCCGCCAGTCCCGCGGCCATCAGCCGCCCGGGTCGGGCCGGGGACGGTGGCGGCGGTGCGGCCGGGCCGGCAGGCGCGGACGGGCCGAGAGGCACGGGCGGTTCGGGAACCGCAGCCGGCTCGGGCTGTGCGTCACCTACCGCGGGCGGTCCGGCCGCGGGCGGCGGCACGTCCGCGCCGAGCGGCCCCCCGGACAGCCCACCGGGCAGCGCCCGCGCGAGCCACTTCGGCCGCCCCGTCGGCCGCCCGGCCGCCAGGGCGAGCAGCGGCAGCAGCCAGAGCAGCGCCACGGCCCACCACAGGCTGTGCGCCGCGGTGAGGGCGCCGGGCAGGACGCCCAGCACCGCGATGGCCTCCAGCAGCGGGCCGATGTGGGCCGGCGGCAGGCCGGGCAGGCCGTACGCGCCCAGGAGCCCGGCCGTGGTGAACGGCCATCCCGCGGTCAGCGCCTCGCCCTGGGTGTACCACCAGTACAGCACGCAGCCGAGGGCCAGCGAGGCGGCCGCCAGGCCCACGAGCATGACCGGGCGCAGCGAGCGCCCGCGCCAGGAGGCGATCCACCACCCGGCGTTCTGGGCGGTCCACGCCATCACCAGGACGAGCGCGGCGACCAGGATCAGCAGGGCCTCGGGGTGGGCCGGCCACCAGTGGTTCAGGGCCGCCCTGGGCCCGAGGAGCTCACCCGCGACCAGGCCGGTGCCGAGCCACAGGCCGGCGGGCCACCCCGTCGGGGTCCGGCGCCCGGTGAGAACGGCGTACACCGCGGCGCGCCACACGGCGACACCGCCGATGCCGACGACGAGGGCCGCGATGAGCACCGCCTTGGCGGGGAGGGCGTCGAAGGGCAGGCTGCCGAGCTGCCAGACGAGGATGTCGGCCGCGAGCCCGGTGAGGAACAGCGGCAGGGCGTCCAGCGCGAACAGTGCCTTCGGGTCGGTCAGCGAGGCGCGGCGCAGTTCCCAGGACGGGTGGGTGCGCCAGAGTTCGACGAACCCGGCGAGGGCCCGGGGCAGGCCGCGGCCGGCGCGCGGCGCGGCGGTCACGCTCCAGGACTCCCGGCTCGCGCCCCAGCGGGCGGCCATGAGGTCGGCGTAGATCTCGCGGTTGCGCAGGATCCCGGCGCGCGTGAGGTGGACGGCGACCACGATCAGCAGCCCGAGCACCAGCTGGTGGGTGTTGAACGGGGCGAAATGCCCCCGGGCGTCGGCGGTTCCGGTGAAGAAGAGGTTCTTCACCCCCACCGCCGCCCACGGGAGCAGCACCAGCAGGAGGAAGACGCGCCACAGGGCGACGGTGGCGTAGGTGATGCCGACGTCCTTGTTCCGCAGGTGCGCGAGCTCGTGCAGGACCACGGCGCGGAAGCGGTCCCGGTCCGTGCCGCTGGTGGCGAACAGCCCGCCGTACAGGCACACCGTGGGGCTGCGCCAGCGGCCGAACACGACGGCGCCGACCTCCGGCACGACCGGGTCGACCACGAAGCGGGGCGCGCGGGCGAGTCCGGCGGTGCGCACCAGCTCGTCGAGCTGCTGCCGCAGCCGTCCGGTCGGGTCCAGTTCCGCCACCGCGACGACCCGGGTGCGGCGCGCCTTCCACACCGGCAGCAGCCAGTACAGCGCGAGGACCGCGACGACCAGCAGCACGCCCACGGTGACGGACACGCCGTCGAAGTTCTGGACGTAGCGCGCGGTGCACGCCTTGAGCGCGGACGCGTTCCGGGTGGACTGGACGAGGCCGGAGTTCACGGACGCGCCGGGGTCGAAGCCCGCGGCCAGCTGACAGGCCATCTCCTTGTCGGCCTGCGGGGAGGAGGCGAGGAGCTGCCAGACGGTCCGGGGGACCATGTCGACGCCGGCCGCCGCCAGGAGGAGCAGCAGCAGGACGAAGCGCAGGGTGGTGCCGGCGGCGAGGACCCGCTCGTCGGGCGCGGCGGGGGCCGGGCGCGGGGCCGCCTCGGGGGGTCCGGGGGGTCCGGGAACTTCGGGGGCTTCGCGGGCATCGGGGGTGGCTTCGGCGGGGACGTCGGTCATCGCGTCTCGCCGTCGGTCACCGGGGCCTGCGCCGCCGGGGCGGGTTCGGTCGGGGCGGGTTCGGTCGGGGCGGGTTCGGTCGGCTCCGGTGCGGCCCGGTCCTGCGTGACCGCGTCCGATGCAGTCGAGTCCCGCGCGGCCGGGTCGAGCGCGGGGCCGACCGGTTCGGCCAGGACCAGCCGGGCCACCACCGCGTCGGCGATCGCCGACGCGCGCTGTTCCGCCATGCCCCGCTGCGCGGCGGACTCCAGCACCGACTGCCGCACCTCGGCGAGCTGTTCGCGCGTCAGCGGCGGAACCGTCACCGGCTCGGCGCCCTTGCGGAAGACCTTGCGCAGCCCGGCCCTCATCCCCTTCGCGGCGCCGTCCACCGCGGCACCCGCGAGCTTCTGCCCCACCGCGTCCAGTGCCAGCCACACCACGGGCGTCACCAGCGCGGCGACCTCGCCGAGCCCGAAGCCCAGTGCCTCGCTCCGGCTGCGGCCGGCGAGCCGGCGCACGACCGAGGCGTCGTCGAAGCGGGTCAGCCACACGACGAGCGGCAGTTCCTCCGCGGCGGCCTCGGCCACCACGTCGCGTACCACGTCGCGCACCCGCGTCGCACCGCCGGCCTCGGACTCTCGGCTCCCGGGGTGAGCTGCTTCGGAACCCATGGCACCTCCGTGGTCAACTTTCGGTGCGTTCCGGCCAGTTGACGCACCGTTCCCACACTGGCCGAAGGAGTCCGGGGCGGCAAGACCCGGCGGCACTCCTCCTATAATGCGCAGCCGCCGCGACGCCGCCCGCCGACCGCACTGGGCACCCCGGCCGAAAACCGTCGCATACGCAGCTCCCCTCCCAGAAAACTCGGATGGACAGGGTCTCGGGCCGCGGACGAGGCTTCCCGTAGTCAAGCCGGAACCATTCCCCTTCCGGAGGGAGCTCCTCATGACACGACCCCCCAAGCGCAGGCGGACCGTCTTCACGGCGGGGTCCGCCGTTCTCCTGGCCGTCGCCGGGCTCGGCCTCACCGCGGCCCCCGCCCAGGCCGACCCGCCGCCGCGCGCCACCTGCAATCCCGAGATCGAATCGGTCTGGGACGACATCACGAGGGCCACCGTCACCCCGGTGGTCACCGAGTTCTCGTCCTTCAACGTCGTCCCCGGGACGACGGGTCAGCAGCAGCAGCGGCTCACCGAGATGACGTCGATCACCACCAAGATCAACAACACCGCCGAGTTCAACCTCAGCTACAGCTCGACCCTCGGCCAGGCCGGCATCAAGGCCGGGTTCCAGGTCGAAACCGGTCGGGGCAGCACCCGGACCACGGACACGCTCCGGACGGTGAACATCAACGCGCCGGGCAACTACGGGATCTTCCGCGGGTTCCTGCGCGTCGACGGCGAGTGGACCCGCTATCTGTGCGCCCGCTCGGGCCAGGGCACCGGGTACTGGGTCAACGCCAGCGCGAGCGCGAACGGCTCGGGCTACTACACGACGTACGGGGCGCCGAGCGAGGGCGTGGTGATCTGCTCGTACCCCGAACCGGCCGGCACCGTCCGCGAGGCGGCCCGCCTCGAAGTCTGCAAGCACTGACACCCGAGCACGTCCGACCCAGGAGGGAACAACATGGCGAAGTCCGGCAAGCGCTCCGCCCAGCGAATCGGAGCCGTGCTCGGCAGCATCGCCTTCGCCGGCTCACTGCTGACCGTCGCGGCACCCGCCGCACACGCGGCGAACCCGATGGACGGCTACACCTGCGAGGGCGGCGGGTACCGCATCATCACCCCGCACTCCGTTCCCGGGAGCCAGCCGCTGGTTCTCGGCTGGTCCCAGGCCTCGTGGGACAACGGCTCGATCGTCCAGTCGTCCTGGCAGGACGCCGCCAGCCAGCAGTGGACCCTGTGCGGCGAGAACAATCCGACGCGCACCGATGGTAAGTACTACAAAATGATGGACCATGCGCGCCACTGGTGCCTCGGCATCGACCGCGGCATGAACGAGGACGGCAACTGGCTGATCGACGAACCCTGCAATTACCAGGACAGCGAGGTCTTCTTCGTCCGGCCGGTGCCGGGCACCGACCTGAGCGCGATCATGGCCAAGCACAGCGGCCGCTGGCTCTCAGTGGACGGCACCAACAGCGGGTCGCACGTGATCCAGAAAGCCTTCAAGGCCGACCTGTTCCAGCTCCACAAGGTCTGGTAGGCGCCGCCCCGGCCGGCACCCGCTCCCGACGCGGTCGCACCCGTCGGGAGCGTACGGCCCACAGCCGGGCGCGCCGCCCGGACCGGCACCGGAACGACGTCCCGCGCCCGCGACCGCCTCCGGCCGCCGCGGGCGCGGGGTGCTATCCGCGCACCGGCTCCAGCACGAGGACCGGGATGACCCGGTCGGTCTTCTCCTGGTACTCGGCGTACGGCGGGAACGCGGCGACCGCACGCTCCCACCACTCGGCCCGCTCGTCCCCGGTGACCTCACGGGCCGTCATGTCCTGGCGGACCGGCCCGTCCTGGAGCTCCACGTGCGGGTCCGCGGAGATGTTGCGGTACCACTCCGGGTGCTGGGGGAAGCCGCCCTTCGAGGCCACGGCCGCGTAGCGCCCCTCGTGCTCCACCCGCATCACCGGAGCCTTGCGGATCTTGCCGCTCCTCGCCCCGCGCATCGTGAGGATGACGACGGGCAGGCCCGTGTCCAGGAGCGTCGTCCCCTGCGTGCCGCCCGAGCTCTCGTACAGCTCGACCTGGTCGCGCACCCACTGCGCCGTACTCGGCTCGTACTCGCCTTCGAGAGGCATCGCGCTCACCCCATTGTCCCGTCGTGAAAGGTGGTGTCCGACACATCGTCGGGAGTGCCCGCGACCGGCAGGTTGCGAGGATCGTCGAAGCCCTCGCTCCCGCTCCGGCCGGAGACACCTCCCGGTTGCGGAGCATAGCGGCAGCCGCCCGCGCGGCCGACCCCTCGCCGACGCACCGCTGGCAGCGCGTCGCACGGGGCGGGCGTCCCGGCCGCGCGGACGTCGATGCCGGAC
>NZ_JBEZUT010000308.1:0-10268 GCF_040636595.1 Kitasatospora sp. NPDC036755 | reverse complement strand
CCGTTCGGGCCGACGACGCAGGTGATGCCCGGTTCGAAGCGCAGGGTGGTGCTGGAGGCGAAGGACTTGAACCCGCGCAGCGTCAGACTCTTCAGCTGCCGCCCACGGGGGTTCGCTGACCGCCGGCCCGGGCGCGGCCGCGGGCTGGCGGGTCAGCTGCTCCCTGCCGGGGCGCTGAGGCGGGGTGGAGCGGGCGGCGCCGAGCGGTGTCGCCCGCGGGTGCGTCCGGAGGCTCAGGCCCCCGGCGGCCCGGTTGGGTCCGCAGTCTCGGGTCCCCGGCCGCCGGGCCGCCCGGCCGCGTTCCGCGGGCTCAGTGGCCCCGGCCGCCGCCCCGGGTGCCGCGCGGGCGGGTCAGGGTGAAGCGGTCGACCGGGACGAGGTCCCCGTACGGTCCGCTGACGGAGTAGTAGGTGACGCCGATGGTGGTCTGCCCGTCGCGGCCGCCCGGGTCGACGTCGAAGGAAGCGAAGCCGTACGGGTTCCGGGCGTCCCGGAAGGCGGACCAGGGGGCGTCCTCGATCACGTACACCGGCGGGCGCTTGCCGGTGGCCGGGTCGACGGCGCCGACGCCGGTGATCACCCGGGCCTTGGCGGGTTCGAAGAAGAGCTGGTTGGACGGGGCCGAGGTGCCGCCACCGCCGATGACCATGTGGACGGTGCCCTTGGTGGTGTCGATGGTCTCGGTGCCGGTGGCGACCGGGATCGGCGTGCGGGTGTCGGTCGGCTGCTGGCCGCGGATCGGGTGCGAGCGCTCGTAGTGGTGCTCGTGGCCGCAGACCACCAGGTCCACGCCGTACTTGTCGAACAGCGGCACCCAGGACTCGCGGACCCCGAGGTCGGCGCCGTTGAACTTGTCGGCGGTGGAGATCACCACCTGGTGCATGCAGACCACGATCCAGTCGATCCCCGGGTCCGCGTTGGCCGCGATCAACTCCTTCTCCAGCCAGCGCTGCTGGGCGCCGCCGGAGTAGCCGTGGACGTAGCTGTTGCCGCCGTCCTGGTAGGCCACGTCGTCGTTGTTGAGGCTGATCACGCGCACCGAGCCGGCCGTGAACGAGTACCACAGGCCGCGCGTCTCCGCGTCGGAGCGGGCGTCGGGCAGCTCGAAGTACGCCTGGTAGGCGCCGAAGCCGATCGGGCCGTTGCCCTTCTCGTTCTCGTGGTTGCCGGCCGCGGGCATCCAGGGGCGGTGGCGGGCCGAACGGCTGTTGTTCTCGAACCAGTCGGACCAGGTGCGGACCCGGTCGGTGGCGATGTTCGCGTAGCAGAGGTCGCCGTTGAGCAGGTGGAACAGCGGGGCGATCCGTTCGACCCCGGCGGTGGTGTCGCCGGCGGCGGGGCTGCCGAGGTTGTCGTTCACGTAGCCGTTGGCGGTCTTCTTGCCGAGGGTGGGGGTGCCCTGGTCGCCGAAGCTGGTGAAGGTGAAGGCGGACCGGCCGCGCGGGGCGGTGCGGACGGTGCCGAGCTCGGGGGTGGTGCCGTCGTGGACGGCGGCGTAGACGTAGTCCGTGTCGGCGCGCAGGCCGGTCAGCCGGGCGTGGTGCACCTGGACCTCGGTGCCGGAGGCGGCGTCCCGGTAGGCGCGGGTCGCGGCCTGGACGGTCCGGCCGAAGCCGTTGTTCGAAGTCCCGTACATCACGCGCGGGTTGCCGACGGACCGGGTGGTGTGCCAGGAGACCACCACCTCGCGCGAGGCGTCCGAGCCGAACTGGAGGTGCAGGCCGGCCACCCGCGGCGCGCCGGAGCGGTCCGGCCGCTGCCACAGCACGGGGGAGGCGGCGGCGGGCGTGGCCGCGATGCCGGAGAGGGACACGGCACCGCCGAGGCCGACGCCGGTCGCACCGGCCAGGAGTCCGCGCCTGCTGACGGGGAGACGTCCACTGGAATCGTTCATGGCGGCCAGCCCACCGGACGAAGGTGAACC
This sequence comes from Kitasatospora sp. NPDC036755, assembly GCF_040636595.1. NCBI lineage: Bacteria > Bacillati > Actinomycetota > Actinomycetes > Kitasatosporales > Streptomycetaceae > Kitasatospora > Kitasatospora sp. NPDC036755. The sequence continues at coordinate 8,344 of NZ_JBEZUT010000308.1, read as the reverse complement.
GCGCCGGGTCCGCCGCGTGAACTTTGCCGCCCGTCACCCGTGCGCCACACTGCTGGACGTGACGAGTGCGAACGGCGAGGGCCCGCGGGTGATCCGCACCCTGATCGCGGACGACCAGGAGGCCGTACGACGCGGGGTGCGGCGGATCCTGACGGCTCAGCCGGACATCGAGGTGGTGGGCGAGGCGGCGGACGGGCTCGCCGCGTTGGGGCTGGCGGCCGAACTGCGGCCGGACGTCGCACTGGTGGACATCCGGATGCCGCGGATGGACGGGCTGGAGCTGACCCGGCGGCTGGCCGGGCCGGGGGTGGCGGAGCCGGTGCGGGTGGTGGTGCTGACCACCTTCGACCTGGACGAGTACGTGTACCCGGCGCTGCGGCACGGGGCGTCCGGCTTCCTGCTGAAGCGTTCCGGCCCGTCGCTGCTGGCCGAGGCGGTGCGGGCGGCGGCGGACGGGGAGAGCCTGATCAGCCCGTCGGTCACCGTCCGGCTGCTGCGGCACGTGACGGAGCCGAGCCGCCCGGAGCGGCGTTCGGAGCGGCACCCCGAGCGCGGCCGGCCGGCGCCGGTGGTGCCGCTGACCGAGCGGGAGGTGGAGATCGCCGGGCACGTCGCGGCCGGCGGCACCAACGCGGACATCGCCGCGGAGCTGTTCATCTCGCCGGGGACGGTGAAGACCCACGTCGCCAGCATCCAGCGCAAGCTCGGGGTGGCGAACCGGGTCGGGATCGCGGTGCACGCCTGGGAGATGGGCTGGGCGGGCGCGCGGTAGCCGCCGCGCGGGGCGCGGCCGCGGTGAGGTGGGGCGGCCGGAGACGGGGGCGCGTCCACGGGGCCGAGGGGATGCTCCGTGGACGCGCTGAACCTACGAGGCGGGGGTGGCCTCCGGACGTGATGTCCTCCGGCCGAGAGTTCGATCGTCGACCGAGGTAGTCAAACAGCGCCGGACCCTGATCCGTCTCGATCCGTCGCCACTGCCTCCTGCGGTCGAACTTCCTTCAGCTACCTCGCAGGTCCATCTCCCATCATGCGCCTCCCACCCGCCGTGCACCAGGGGTGAACGGTATGAATCCGGGTAATTTTCGTGAACCGGGCGGTGTGGGCACGCCCTGAGGGCGTCAGGAGCTCGGCCAGCCGTCCGTGAAGCTCAGCGTCCGCCGGTACGGCCCCTCGGGCCCGGTGCTGCGGTACTCCTCGGTGCTGCTGCCGGTCCGGACGGTGCGGTCCCCGTCGTGCCGCCGGGCGGTGGGTCGCAGGGTGTGGTCGACGGTGGAGCGCTCGGTGACGTGGCCGCCGGTGGCCCCGGTGCTCTCGCGGTGGTAGCCCAGCTCCATGGCGGTGGTCTGGTCGGTGTTGCCGGCCGCGTCGCGGCTCACCCGGTAGCGGACGTCCAGCGGTTCGCCCTCGTGCACGGTGGTGGTGCGGTGCGGGCCGCCGCCCCAGGTGGCGGTGGTGCGGGTGAGGTCGGTGCCGTTGTGCAGCGTGAGGTCGTTGCCGCCGTCGCGCAGCTGCTGGGCGGAGCGGAAGGCGAGTTCGTCGCGGACCTCGGTGGTGATCCGGCCGTGCGAGGTCTGCACCCAGCCCCGGGCGAGGTCGTCGCGGGCGGCGGTGACCGTCCAGTCGCCGCTGCCGGCGCCGTGGTCGGTGAGGTCGGTGGCGACGGTGGCCTCCGGCGCGACGGCGTAGTCGGTGAGCTGCCCGGTGGTGCGGGCGGAGTCGTGGTCGGTCTCGGCGAAGAGGTTGACCTGGCCCGTCCAGACGTCGTTGCTCTGTGCCTCGGCGGCGTTCAGGGTGACGCCCACGGTGTGCGGCCGGCCGTCCAGCAGCAGCCCGACGTACGGCGTGAGGTCGAGCCGGTAGGCGGGCAGGTCGAAGGCGAAGACGCCCGGCACGGGGCGCCAGAGCAGCGGGTCCCAGCCGCCGGTGTAGATCACCGGGTACGGCCAGACCGCGCCGGCCACCCGGCCGTCCACGGTGAGCCGCAGCTCGCGGAACGGGCCCTTGCCGCAGATGCCGGTGCCCGGGTTGGCGGCGGCGAAGGCGTCCGGCGCGGAGGCGTAGGCGAACTCCTCGCAGGCGCCGCCGCCCCGGGCGTAGACCTCGGCGGTGAGGCGTTCGAGGTTCTGCGGGAAGGTGAGTTCGCGCCCGGTGGCGGGGGCGGCCCGGGTGAGCCCGAACGGCCCGGTGGTGAGCAGCCGGTCGGCGGCGCGGGCGGCCGGCCAGCGGTCGTTCGCGGTGTGGAACGTCAGGCTCGCGCTGATCGTGAAGACGCCCGTGTAGGTGGCGTCGGTGACGTTGGCGAGGTCGAAGGAGAACTCCTGGGGGCCGCCCGAGAACAGCGGGGCGTAGCGGGTGACGTCGTGCTCGACGTTCCAGGCGATGCCGTCCTTGGACGGCTCCGGGGTGGAGGAGAGCAGCACCTGGACGCCGCCGACGCGGACGCTGAAGATCCGGTCGAACTGCCGCCCGGCGACCTGTCCGTGGAGGTCCAGGACCACCGCCGACCAGGGGCCGGCGCAGTCGGCGGGCGGGGTGAGGGTGGCGTTGTACGGGGTGTCCGGCGGGCTGCCGTACCCGTCGCGGAACTCGCGCTCGTGCATCACCTCGACGGTGCAGGAGCGGGTGTCGGGCCGGGTGAGCGGCTTGGTGGCGGTGACCGGGTCGTGGTAGTCGGTGCCGAAGTCGGCGTGGGCCGGGCCGGCGGCGGTGAGGGTGCCGGCCAGGGTGAGGACGGCGGCGCCGACCAGACCGGCGGCGCGGCGGAGCAACGGGCGCAGGGCCAAGGCGGGTTCCCGGGGTCGGGCGGCTCGCGGGCGGGTGCCGCGGGCCGGTCGGATGATCCGGGAATCCTTCCGGGGGTGGCATGCCAGCGTCAAGGCTTCCGGTCGGGTGCGCGCCCGCTGCGCCCGGCGGGTCGGTCGTGCCTGCGTGCCCGGCGGGTTGGTCGTGCCCGCGTGCCCGGCGGGTTGGTCGTGCCCGGGTGCCCGGTGGGTCGGTCGTGCCCGCCGTGCCCGCCGTGTCCGGCGGGTCAGTCGCTCTCCAGCGCCGCGGCCTCCTGCCGGATCAGGTCCCGCAGCGAGGCCAGCCGGGGCCGCCGGTCGTCCACCCGCCACTGCATCTCCAGCGGCAGGGCGGCCCGTCCCGCCAGCCGTACGGTGGTCACCTCCTCGGTGAGGTGGCCGGCCATCGAGCCCGGCACCAGCGAGAAGGCGCGGTTGCGGGCGAGCAGGTAGAGCCGGGAGCCGACGATCCGCGGCGGGCTGACCAGCACCGGCGGGTCGACGCCGTGGTCCGCGCAGAGCCCGAGCACGTGGTCGTAGTAGCGGGGGTGCTGCTCGCGCGGCCACAGCAGCAGCGGCAGGCCGCGCAGTTCGGCCAGGTGCAGGCTGCCCCGGCCGGCCAGCGGATGGCCCCGGCCGAGCGCGACCAGCACCGGCTCGTCGGCGAGCCGCTCCAGCCGGTAGCCGTCCACCTCCTCCAGGAAGCGGCCGAGCCCGATGTCGGCCAGTTCGGCGGCCAGGGTGGCGGAGACCTGGCCGGTGTCCACGGCGAGTTCGGCGGTGTCGAGGGCGGGCAGCTCCTGCTCGGCCCGGCTGACCACGGCGGGCAGCAGCCGGTTCACCACGCTCGGCGAGGCGACGATCCGGGCGGTGCCCAGCCGGGACTCCTCGTGCAGCCGCACCCGGGTCAGCAGGGCCTCGGCCTGCCGGAGCAGCCGGGTGCTCTCGGCGGCCATCACCTCGCCGGCCTCGGTGAGCGCGACCGAGCGGCGGCTGCGGTCGAACAGCTCGACGCCGACGGTCCGTTCCAGCCGGGCGACCTCCTGGCTGACCGTCGGCTGCGAGATGTGCAGCCGCTCGGCGGCCCGCCCGAAGTGCAGCGTCTCGGCGACGGTCAGGAAGACCTGGATCTGACGCAGGGTGAATGCCATGGAACTCAGGGTAGGCGAGCCATAGCTGAGGGCCTATCGGAAACCCCAGGACTCCTTCTGGATTCCGGTGCGGGCCGTCCCTACGCTGAGCAGCACGTCGCCCACCGCAGTGGTCGCCTCACAGAGAGTTCGCGCCATGACCGAACTGTCCTCCGCCGCACCCGCCGCCTCCCGCACCGCCTCTCCTGCCACCTCTGCGGCCGCTGCTCCCGCCGCTGCGCCGGCCGTCGCGCTCTCCGGGGAGGTCGCCCGGGCCCTCGCCGACGGCCGGCCGGTGGTCGCCCTGGAGTCGACCATCTTCACCCACGGCCTGCCGCGGCCGCGCAACCTGGCCGTCGCGCTGGAGGCGGAGCGGCACCTGCGCGCGGCGGGCGTCGTACCGGCCACGATCGGCGTGCACGCCGGCGTGCCCACGGTCGGTCTGAGCGTCGAGCAGATCACCGAACTGGCCGCCGCCGACGGCCTGGACAAGGTCAGCCTGCGCGACCTCCCGGTGGTCGCCGCGCTCGGCCGGCACGGTGGCACCACCGTCGCCGCCACCGCCTTCCTCGCCCACCGGGCGGGCATCCGGGTCTTCGCCACCGGCGGGCTCGGCGGCGTGCACTTCGGGGCCTCGGAGAGCTTCGACGAGTCGGCCGACATGACCACCCTGGCCGCCACCCCGGTCACCGTGATCAGCGCGGGCGTGAAGTCCATCCTCGACATCCGGGCCACCCTGGAACGCTTCGAGACCCACAGCATCCCGGTCCTCGGCTACCGCACCCGCAAGTACCCCGGCTTCTACGTCACCGACTCCGGCCACACCGTCAACCACAGCGTGGAATCGCCCGAGCAGGCCGCCCGGGTCATCGAGGCCCGTGACCGGCTCGGCCTCCCGCAGGCCGTGCTGATCGCCAACCCGGTCGACCCGGCCAAGCAGCTGCCGCCGGAGGAGCTGGACGGCATCCTGGCCCGCGCGTGGGCCGCGGCCGAACGCCGGGGCGTCACCGGCAACGCCACCACGCCGTTCCTGCTCGACTTCATCCAGCGGGACACCGGCGGGCGCAGCCTGGAGGTCAACGTCGAGGTGTACCGGGGCAACGTCCGGCTCGGCGGGGAGATCGCGACGGCGTTGGCCGTTGGTGCGGGTGGTGCGGGTGGTGCGGGTGGTGTCGGTGGTGCGGCGTCGGGTGACGGTGAACGCGGTGACGGTGAACGCGGTGGCGGTAGCGGTGGCGGTGGCGCGGCCTCGGCCCGCGCCGCCGAGAGCAGGGCCTGAGCCGTGCTGGGGGTGCTCGGCGACCTCGTCGAGGACATCGTGGTCTGGGCCGACGGCCCGCTGCGGCACGGCACCGACTCCGGGGCCCGGGTCTTCAGGCGGCGCGGCGGCAGCGCGGCCAACGTCGCCTGCTTCGCCGCCGGGCAGCACCCGGCCCGCTTCCTCGGCTGCGTCGGCGAGGACGCGGTCGGGGACGGCGTCGTCGCCGAACTGGCCGGCCACGGCGTCGACGTACGGGTCTCGCGGCGCGGCCGCACCGGCAGCGTCGTGGTGCTGATCGACCAGGACGGCGAGCGGACCATGCTGCCCGACCGGGGCGCCGCCACCCTGCTGGAACGGGTCCCGGACGCGTGGCTGACCGGGCTGACCCACCTGCACGTGCCGGCCTACTCCTTCGACGGCGAGCCGGTCGGCAGCACGGCGGTGGACGCGCTCGTCCGGGTCCGCCGGGCGGGCGGCACCACCTCGGTGGACGCCTCCTCGACCGGCATGCTGGAGCGGTTCGGCCGGGAGCGGTTCCTCGCCCTGCTGGCCCGGTTGGCGCCGACGTTCGTGTTCGCCAACCGCTCCGAGTCGGAGTTCCTCGGACTGCTGGCGGGCGGCCTGCCCGGGCCCGAGCGCGGCCGGCTGGCGGTCACCACGGTGGTCACCAAGGCGGGCGCCGAGGCGACCGCCGTCGACGAGCCCGGTGAGCCGCTGGTCATGGTGCCGGTGCCGCCGGTGGCCGAGGTGCGCGACCTCACCGGGGCCGGGGACGCCTTCGCGGCGGGGTTCCTGGCCGGGTTCCTGGACACCGGGGACCTCGGGCGGGCGGCCGGGCTCGGACACCGCAGCGCGGCCCGGGTGCTGGCCTCGCCCGGGGCCTCCTGCGGCGGCGAGTGAGGCTCCGGCGGGCTTCTCCCGGACGGGGCCGCTCGGGTGCCGGGCCGCTCCGGTACCGGACCGCCCGGGCACGCCTGGATACCGGGGCGCGCCGGGCTACCGGGGCGCGCCGGGCTACCCGGGCGCGCGGCGCTACCTGGGCACCGCGTCCTTGCGGAGGAAGTGCTTCAGCTTCTGCCAGGTCCAGGTGTTGACCACGTCCTCGGCGGTGAGCCAGCCGCGCTGCGCCGTGCCGATGCCGTAGCGCGGGTAGGCGAGTTGGCCGGTGGCGTGCGCGTCGCTGTCGATCGTGAAGCGCACCCCGTGCCGCCGGGCCCGCAGGACGTCCTCGTCGCGCAGGTCGAGCCGTTGCGGGGAGCCGTTGATCTCGATCGCGGTGCCGGTGCGCGCGGCGGCTTCGAACACGGCGTCCAGGTCGACGTCGATCGGCCCGCGCCGGCCGATCCGGCGCGTGGTGAGGTGCCCGATGACGTGCACGTACGGGTTCTCGCAGGCGCGGATCAGCCGACGGGTCTGGGCGGCCCGGTCGAGGGTGAAGTGCGAGTGCACGGAGGCCACGCAGACGTCGAATCCGGCCAGGAACTCGGGCGGCCAGTCCACCCCGCCGTCCGGGCCGATGTTCAGCTCGGTGCCGTGCAGCAGGCGCAACTTCTTGTGCCGGTCGGCGAGTCGGCGCAGTCGTTCGCGCTGGGCGAGCATCTTCTCGTCCGTCATCCGCTGCATCACCAGGTCCGGGGCGTGGTCGGTGACGGCGAAGTAGGAGTAGCCGCGGGCGGCCGCGGTGTCGATCATCTCCTCCAGGGTGGCCAGCCCGTCGGTCAGGTCGGTGTGGGTGTGGAGGTCGCCGCGCAGGTCGGACTCCTGGACCAGGTCCGGCAGTCCGCCCTCCAGCGCGGCCTCGATCTCGCCCCGGTCCTCGCGCAGCGGTGGCGGGATCCACGGCAGGCCGAGCGCCGCGTACACCTCGTCCTCGGTCTCCGAGACCACCTTCGCACCGCCGTCCACCTCGAACAGCCCGTACTCGGAGAGCTTCAGTCCGGCCCGGACGGCCATCGTGCGCAGCTTGATGTTGTGTGCCTTCGAACCGGTGAAGTAGACCAGCGCCGCCCCCCAGTCCTCCTCCGGGACGACCCGCAGATCCACCTGTACGCCCTGGGTGGTACGGACCGAGGTCTTGGTACTCCCGCTGCCGATCACCTCGGCGACGTACGGGAGCCCGGTGAGCGCGGCCATCAGCGGGGCGGAGTCCTTGGCGGTCGCGAGCACGTCGACGTCGCCCACCGTCTCGCGCATCCGGCGCAGCGAGCCCGCGTACGCGCAGCGGGTGCAGCCGGGGACGGCGGAGATCGCGGCGACCAGCTGCTCGGCCAGTTCGGTGGCGGTGTCCAGCAGGGCGCGACCGCCGGACTGCCGCATCAGCTCGATGCCGTGCAGGATCTTCTCGCCGCTGCGCTCGCCGAAGCCGGGCAGGTCGGCGAGCCTCTCGGCGCGGGCGGCCGCGGCGAGTGCGTCCACCGAGTCGATCCCGAGGTCGCGGTAGAGGGCCAGGGCGCGCTTGGGCCCGACGCTGGGCACGGCCATCATCTCCCGCACGCCGGACGGGATCTCGGCGCGCAGCGCCTCCAGGGCGGGGATGGTTCCGGTGGCGAGGTACTCGGCGATCTTCACGGCGGTGGACTTCCCGACGCCGGGGATCTGCTGCAGACCCTTGACGTCCAGGCCGGCCAGGTCCTCGGGGTGGCCGCCGACCGCGCGGGCCGCCTTCTCGTAGGCGCGGGCCCGGAAGGCGTCCCCGCCGGTGATGTTGATCAGGTCGGCGTACTCCTGGAGCAGCTCCCTGACCTGGTCGTTGAGCCGGGGCATGGGGCAAGTCTAGGTTCGGCGGGGCGGGTTCGCCGGGCGCGCGCTCCGTGGTGTGTGTACTCCGCAGGGCGTCGGTGGTTCGCGCGGTACTCCGCCCGTCGTACGCTGCCGGTCCCTCGGGGCGGTCTTGCGTGGTCGCGGGTGGTCGCGGGTGGTCGCGCGTGGTCGGCCGTCCGGGCTCAGCCGTACGCGACGGTCAGCAGCAGGACGACGGTCAGCCCGCCGCCGGGGGTGGGCTCCACCACGAGCCGGGCGCCGGCGGCCACCACCAGGCTGCGCAGGGCCGGCCCCACCGGGCCCTCCGCCCGGGCGCCCGCGAGCGACCGCCCGCCCGCCCCGGTCGGCTCGAAGGCGCCCTGGTCGGAGACCCTGATCTCCACCCGGCCGAGGGCCGCCGTCGTCCGGCCGGG
>NZ_JBEZUT010000307.1:0-10278 GCF_040636595.1 Kitasatospora sp. NPDC036755 | reverse complement strand
CGACCCCCGAGGGGACCCCGCCATGAACACCGCCCTGCGCATCACCGCCTTCACGGCCGGCCTGGCCGCCTCCTTCGGGCGCGGTGGGCGCGGTGGGCGCCTCCGCCGGAGCCGGGGCGCCCTTCGAGCCGGACATCAGCCGCTTGAACGCCTCCGCCGAGCGCGGATTGCGGTCGCACTGGAAGAAGCCGTGCGGACAGTAGTCGGTGACGGTCTGGTAGGCGGTGTCGTGGGTGCGGATCCACTCGACCATCCGCTTCACGTACTCGGGGTTGTCGCCGTTGCGGTACAGCCCCCACTCGGGGTAGGAGACCGGCTTGCCGCGCTTGGCGGCGAACTCCACCTGGTCCTGGAGGCCGTACGGCTCGCGCACGTAGTCGTCGAAGGTGCCGCCGGCGGGCTGGTCGTAGCTGTCCATGCCGATGATGTCGACCACGTCGTCGCCGGGGTAGCACTTGGTCCAGGGGACGGCGTCCAGGCCCCGGCTGGGGGCGAAGTCGAAGCGGAAGCGCTGCCCGGGCACCGAGCGCATCACCCCGACGATCCGCCGCCAGTACGTCTTCCACGCGGAGGGGTCGGGCTTGCAGCGGTGGGTGTAGGTGGTGCCGTTCATCTCCCAGCCGAGGGTGAGCACGGTGTCCGCGCCGCCCAGCGCGACCAGCCGGCGCGCGAGCTTGACGAAGTGCCCGTCGAAGTCCCCGCGCGCCCCCTGGGCGAGCAGCTCGGCGACCTCGTCGTCCGGGACGTTCGACTCGCTGGGCACCAGCATCGGCACGCCGAGCACCAGCAGCCGGGACGGGTCGGCCTGCCGCCACTGCGACCACAGGCCGAGCACCAGCGGCTCGCCCTCGATGTCGCTCCAGCCGTTGCCCGCCAGGTAGGTGTGGCCGACCTGCATGTTCGCGTCGCCCAGCCACTGGGCGTACTGGCCGATCTGCGGGATGTACTTGTCCCAGGAGCCTACGAAGGCGCCGAACGGCGGCTCGTGGCTCGGCCGCTGGACCGGCGGACGGGGGGCCGCGCCGCGTGGTTCGACGGCGTCCGAGGAGAGGGTGCGCCGTTCGGTCTGGCTGAACGGCGTCCCGGCCGGGACGCTGGCCGTGGCCATCAGCAGCAGGGTGGCGGCGGCCAGCGTCAGGCGGCCGATTCGCATGGTGCTCTCCTCGGTACGTCGCGTGGGAGGGGCGCCCGGTCTCGGCGTGGACGGACCGTGGCGCCCCGCTCGCAGACAGTAGGCCCGAAGGGGGACGAAAAAGCCGAATGTCACCCTAAAGTGGGCGCCGATCGAACGCCGTCTGTCGCAGCGGCCGGAGAGCGGCGGTCGTGTGTATCAGATCTGTAACGGTCCCGCCGGGCTCCTCCGGCCCGCTCCGGCGCGACCGGCGGAGCGGCCGGAGCCCCGACGGCGCAGGTGGGCGGGTGGTCGTGCGGGGAGGGCGCGCGGGGCCGGGCGGACGCCCGGCGGGCCGGAGCGGCGCCGGAACCGGGCTGACTCGCGCGCCCGGTGACAGGTACGCTCCGGCCGTGTCCTGGAAGCCGCTGCGTGTACTGACCCCCCGCTCGATCCTGCCTGCCTCGGCGGTGATGCTGGTCCTTGCGGCGGGGGCGGCGGCGCACGCGAACAAGCCGGTGCCGTTCGGCGACCGGGTCGCGGGGCCCGGGGACGCGGAGGCGGCGCCGGTGAACTCCGAGACGCTCGGTTCGGCCGATCTCGACCTGCGGGTGGGGCCGGGCCTGGAGGCCTTCCACAAGCAGACCGGCGAGCAGGCCTGGTCCTACCGCCGGGAGGGCGCCGAGGCGCTCTACCTCGCGATGGCCGGCGACAACGCGATCGTGGTCTGGGACGACGGCCTGGTCACCTCGGTGCGCCCGGGCGACCACGAGGTGCGCTGGCACCGTGCGGTGCCCGGCCTGGCCGACTGGCTGCGCGGCGACGGCGAGCCGGGCGCCGCCCAGCGGACCGACGCCCAGCGCAAGGCGCTCGCCAAGCAGCGGGCCGCGGCCGCGCTGCACACCGTCCAGCGGGACGGCTCGCCCTGGCTGGCCCTGGTCACCCCGAACCTGACCATGGGCCTTCGCGACGCCGACGGCGACCTGCGCTACAACGACAAGCCCGCCGGCGGCTGCGTCTACGACCCGCTGCGCGCCGTCCACACCGACTACGCGGTGCTCATCCCGCGCACCTGCGCCAACAGTGGCGGGCAGGCCGTCTCCGGCGGCATCACCGGCTACCGGCTGGACAGCAACGGCTGGGCGACGAGCGCCGGCCCGACCGCCACGGTCAAGGTGCTGGACCGCAGCCGGGTGGAGATCACCGACGGTCCGATCGTCCCGCCCAAGGTGTTCGACACCAGGGCGGCCGCCCCCGAGACGCCCTGCGGCAGCGCCGACGCGCCGTTCGCGGCGGTCCGGCCGCTGGGCGGATGCGCGGCGGACGCGCCGATGGACCCGGTGGCCCCGGTCGATCCGGTCGATCCGGTGGTTCCGGCCGCCCCGTCCGCCACCGACGCCCCCGCGGCGGACCAGCCGGCCGCGCGGCCGCGGTAGCCGGGACGATCCACGGCTCGGCGGTGCGGGCCGGGGGCTGCCGGATACCCCGGGACGGTACTTCCCCGGGGGTGGTGCGGGGCCCGGTAGACTTGCCGCCATGGCTATTTTCTCCGGGCAATAGCGGGTGGCGGCGCGACGAGGGCCGCGCCGACCGCCGATGAAGCCCCCCTCACGCCACCCCGGCCCCGGATGCGACGTACCCGGCCGCCCGCCCACGCCCCAGGAGTAGTCCCCAGCCATGATTTCCGCCAACGCCCTCGAACTGCGCGCCGGTGCCCGGATCCTGATCGAGTCCGCGAGCTTCAAGGTCGCCGCCGGCGACCGGATCGGCCTGGTCGGCCGCAACGGCGCCGGCAAGACCACCCTCACCAAGGTGCTCGCCGGTGAGGGCCTGCCCGCCGCCGGTACCGTCACCCGTTCGGGAGAGGTCGGCTACCTCCCGCAGGACCCGCGCACCGGCGACCTGGACGTCCTCGCCAAGGACCGCATCCTGTCCGCCCGCGGCCTCGACACCGTGCTGAAGAAGATGCGCGAGAACGAGGAACGGATGGCCAACGGCAAGGGCGCCACCCGGGACAACGCGATGAAGAAGTACGCCCGGCTGGAGACCGAGTTCCTCACCAAGGGCGGGTACGCCGCCGAGGCCGAGGCCGCCACCATCGCTGCCGCGCTGGGCCTGCCGGACCGCATCCTCAACCAGCCGCTGCACACCCTCTCCGGTGGTCAGCGCCGCCGCGTCGAGCTGGCCCGGATCCTCTTCTCGGACTCCGACGTCCTGCTGCTCGACGAGCCCACCAACCACCTGGACGCGGACTCCATCGTCTGGCTGCGGGACTTCCTGAAGACCTACAAGGGCGGCTTCATCGTCATCTCGCACGACGTCGACCTGGTCGAGACGGTCGTCAACAAGGTCTTCTACCTGGACGCCAACCGCTCCTGCATCGACGTCTACAACATGGGCTGGAAGCAGTACCAGCAGCAGCGCGAGGACGACGAGAAGCGCCGCAAGCGCGAGCGGGCCAACGCCGAGAAGAAGGCCGCGACCCTCAACGCCCAGGCCGACAAGATGCGCGCCAAGGCGACCAAGACGGTGGCCGCGCAGAACATGGCCCGCCGCGCCGACAAGCTGCTGTCCGGCCTGGAGCAGGTGCGCCAGAGCGACAAGGTCGCCAAGCTGCGCTTCCCGGAGCCGGCCCCCTGCGGCAAGACCCCGCTGACCGCCAGCGGCCTGTCCAAGTCCTACGGCTCGCTGGAGATCTTCACCGACGTCGACCTGGCGATCGACCGCGGTTCCCGGGTCGTCGTGCTGGGCTTCAACGGCGCCGGCAAGACCACCCTGCTGCGGATGCTGGCCGGGGTGGAGCAGCCGGACACCGGCGAGGTGATCCCGGGCCACGGCCTGAAGATCGGCTACTACGCCCAGGAGCACGAGACGCTGGACCCGGACCGCAGCGTGCTGGAGAACATGCGCTCGGCCGCCCCGGACACCGACCTGGTGCAGATCCGCAAGATCCTCGGCTCCTTCCTGTTCTCCGGCGACGACGTCGACAAGCCGGCCGGGGTGCTCTCCGGTGGTGAGAAGACCCGTCTGGCGCTGGCCACCCTGGTGGTCTCCTCCGCCAACGTGCTGCTGCTCGACGAGCCCACCAACAACCTCGACCCGGCCAGCCGCGAGGAGATCCTGGGCGCGCTGCGCGAGTTCTCCGGGGCGGTCGTGCTGGTCACCCACGACGAGGGCGCGGTCGAGGCGCTCGACCCGGAGCGGATCATCCTGCTGCCGGACGGCGTGGAGGACCTCTGGAACCCGTCCTACGCCGATCTGGTCTCTCTGGCCTGACCGGAAGTAGACGCAAGATCCGCTTTTCGGATGAGAATATCTAGTCCTTTCGGCGTGTCAGGGAATGAAGTAGACCTGGATTCCGTTTAAGGACTTTCCGTCGGCCCGCCACGTGATCGTGGTCGGGCCGACGCTGCTGATCAGCTATTTCCTGGCATTCGGCGGTATCCGCCCGGGGGCGTGCACTCTACGTGAGCGCCCTGCTGCGCTCGGATCACCACCGGCGGACCACGCATTTCCGACATCGACCTTGTCGAATGGGTGGCCAGGAAGCGGTGGATGGGTGATCATGGGAATCTGACCGAGCAACGCTACGAGGAGGCACGGGTGGCCGAGACTCTGAAAAAGGGCAGCCGGGTGACCGGTGCCGCGCGTGAGAAGCTCGCGGCCGATCTCAAGAAGAAGTACGACTCCGGGGCGAGCATTCGCGCTCTCGCGGAGGAGACCGGTCGTTCGTACGGCTTCGTGCACCGGATGCTGAGCGAGTCCGGAGTGATCCTCCGGGGCCGCGGCGGTGCCACGCGGGGCAAGAACAAGGCGACTGCCGGGGCCAGTTCCTGACGGTTCGTCGGCCAATGGCCGGATGGCGCGGCGGCAGGGCGCCGACCGAGGAGACGGCAGTCGGCACAACCGACTGGGCGTCCGCCCTCGGGTCGAGCGGACCGGCCGCCGATCGTCATGTCCGGGGTGTCCTCCGTCCCCCGTTCTCCGTCCCTTCCGCTCTCCGTGTCGATTCCGGCGGGCGTCCGGGGGTCCGCCGATCTTTCCCGTCAGGCCCCTGCCCTCGTGCGTCCAGTTTTGTTACTCTCCGGTAGCCAAGTCCCTCGCCACCGGAGGTTCCCCATGACCGCTCCCGCCACCGACCCGCAGGCCCCGAGCTGGGAGCGGGACGGCGTCCGACTGGAGATCGACGGCGAACTCGCCGTCGTCACCCTGTGCGAGCCCAAGCGGCGCAACGCCCAGTCGCCCGCGCTCTGGCGCGCGCTCGCCGCCGCCGGGCGCGAGCTGCCCGGCAGCGTCCGGGTGGTGCTGCTGCGCGCCGAGGGGCTCTCCTTCTCCGCCGGGCTCGACCGGGCCATGTTCACCCCCGAGGGCATCCCCGGCGAGCCCACCTTCCTCCAGCTCGCCGCCGCCACCGACCAGGAGCTGGACGAGGCCATCGCCTCGTACCAGGAGGCCTTCACCTGGTGGCGCCGCCCGGACCTGATCTCCATCGCGGTGGTCCAGGGCCACGCCGTCGGCGCGGGCTTCCAGCTGGCCCTCGGCTGCGACCTGCGGGTCGTCGCCGAGGACGTCCGGTTCGCGATGAAGGAGACCTCGCTGGGCCTCGTCCCGGACCTGGCCGGCACCAAGCCGCTCACCGAACTCGTCGGCTACGCGCGGGCGCTGGAGATCTGCGCGACCGGCCGCTGGGTGGGGGCCGAGGAGGCCGCCGCGATCGGGCTGGCCAACCTGGCGGTGCCGGGTGAGGAACTGGACGGCGCCGCCCGCGACCTCGCGGCCGCCCTGCTGGCCGCCCCCCGCGGCGCGGTGATCGAGACCAAGGCCCTGTTGCAGGGGGCCGCCGGGCGCTCCTTCGACGAGCAGCGTTCGGCCGAACGGGCGGCGCAGGCCCGCCGGCTGCGGGAGCTCGCCGGGATCGGCGACTGACCGCACGGCGGCGACGCGGGCCCGGCCCCGGGGGGATCTCCCCGGGGCCGGGCCCTTTCGCTTGCCCGGGCGCCGCCCGCCGGTGCTCGGCGGGCGGGGATCGTGGCGAAATGCCAGAGTTGGTGAGGTTTGCGATATAGCTGGAGCCGTACGACGGGAGAAGCACCCATGCCTGACACTCCGACGCCCGCGACCATGCACAAGCACACCGGCGGCAGCAGCACCCCGAACCCCGGCCCGCAGGGGTCCGGCGGCGGTGCCAGGCCGGCGGAGGAACGCGGCCGCACCGCGCTGGCCGTCGGCGTGGTGGAGAAGATCGCCGGAATGGCGGCCCGCGAGGTGACCGGGATCCACGCGCTCGGCTCCGGACTCGCCCGCACCTTCGGCGCGATGCGGGACCGGGTGCCCGGAGGCAAGCCCAGCGTCGGGCGGGGCATCAAGGCCGAGGTCGGCGAGAAGCAGACCGCGATCGACATCGCCCTGGTGGTCGAGTACGGCGTGGTCATTCCCGAACTCGCCCGCCAGGTACGGGAGAACATCATCGGCGCGGTCGAGCGGATGACCGGCCTCGAAGTCGTCGAGGTCAACATCGCGGTCAATGACGTCCACCTCCCGGACGAACCGGAGTTCGAGGAGGAAGAGGAACCGGTGGCGGTGTCCGGGCAGCGGCCGAAGCTCAAGTAGCGCGTCCGGCGGCACGACAGAGGGCCCGGCGGGACGGCGGGAGACGAGGGAGTAGCGATGAACCTGGCCATCGTCGGCCTGGTGGTGGGCATGGCCCTCGGCTTCGCCGGGTACTTCGGCGGGTTCGCGGCCTTCCTGCTGGTGGCCGCGCTGGGGCTGGTCGGCTTCGTGGTCGGACGCCTGCTGGAGGGCGACATCGAGTTGGGCGAGCTCGGAGACCTGCTCCGCGGCCGCGACCGGCGCCGTTGATGGCGGGTCCGGGCACCGCGCCGGGGCGCCGGGGCCGGCTCCGGGTCGGCGACCGGGTGTACGCCCGGATCGCGGCCAGGGCCGCCCGGGAGGTGCTGGCCGGAGCCTGGCCCGCCGGACGGGCGAAAGGAGCGCCGCCGCACGTCTCGGTGACCGTACCGGGGAGCACGGTGACCGTCCGGGTGGCCCTGGAACTGCCGTTCCCCTCGGACGTCGCGGCGCTGGCCGGAGCGGTGCGGCAGCGGATCGCGGAGCGGGTGGCGGGACTGACCGGGACGAGGGTGTCGGACGTGGTCGTCGTGGTCGAGAAGCTGGTGACGGGAGGCACCTCGTGACCGGGGAGGAACCCGCGGCCCAGGACGCGCGGGGCGCCGGTCCGGGGCGGGCGAGACGGCTGCGCGCACCCCGGACGGCCGCGGCGGCGCTGGTGGCGACGGGGGTGCTGATGATCGCGGGAGCCCTGCTGTACGACGTGGTCGCCGTCCGGGTGGGGCAGCCGGCACGGCGGTGGCGGGCACAGATCGCGGACGAGCTGGCGACCCGCCACCTCGACGACCTGGCGGTGCTGGTGGGAGCCGGCACGGCCACCGTGCTCGGCGGGTGGCTGCTCTGGCTCGCCGTCGCACCCGGGCTGCGGCGGTGGCTCGCCCTGCGGCCGTACGGGGGGACGAGCGCGGCCATCGACCGGGCCGGGATCGGACACCTGCTGGCGGACCGGGCGGCCGGCCTGGACGGGATCGACCACCTGCGGATCAGGGTCGGGCGGCGGCGGGTCCGGGTCTCGCTGACGGGCGTCGCGCCGCCGGCCCTGGTGCAGCGGCAGCTGCGGGACGAACTGGACCGGGTGGGGCTGGGGCGGCCGCTGCGACTGGACGTGCGGACGGCACGGGGAGCCGCGGGCGTGGTGGAGGAGCACCCGGACGGGGGCGGCGCGGACGGCGGTGAGGGAGTGGCGCGGTGAGGAGGACGGTCGTCAACCGGGTGATGCTGGCGGCGGTCGGGGTGGTGCTCGCGGGAGCCGGGGTGCTGGTGCTGGCGGGCGGGCTCGACCTGTACCGCCGACTGGGCGTGCACCCGCCGCAGTGGTGGCCGCTGACCTCGCCGGACCAGCCGGTGGTGAGCGCGCGCTCGCGCGGCCGGTGGGTGGGGTCGGCGTGGTGGTGGCCCACGGTGATCGGCGGGCTGGCCGTCCTGGTGGCGGGGATGGCGTGGTGGCTGGTGGCGCAGCTGCGGCGCACCGGGCTGTCGAGCATCGAGGTGCCGACGCCAGGAGTGAGCGGGCTCCGGCTGCGGGTCGGCGCGCGGGCCCTGGAGGAGGCGCTGGAGAACGGGACAGCGGTGCTGCCGGAGGTCGAACGGGCCGGGGTGCGGCTGGTGCGGGCTCCGCGGCACCCGCGGCTGCGCGGGGCCGTGCGGTTGCGGCCGGGCGGCGACCCGGCCGCGCTGGTGGAGCACTTCGAGGACGGGCCCCGGGCCGATGCCCGCGGGAGCCTGCGGCTGGCTGACCTGCCGGCCGACCTGCGGATTCGGGTCCTGCAGGCGGCCCCCGCCGAGGCGCGGCGCGGGCGGCGGGGGCGGCGGCAACCGAGGGTGGAGTAGCGGCTCAGAGGGGGCGGAGGGCGCCGCCGTCGACGGGGACCATGACACCGGTCAGGTAGGAGGCGGCGGGGGAGAGCAGGAAGGCGGCGACCTTGCCGAACTCCTCGGGAGTGCCGTAACGGCGCAGCGGGATGGCGGCGCCGGCCTGGGCCCGGGCCGCGTCGGGGTCCGGGGCGAGGGCGTCGAGCTCGCGGACCCGGTCGGTGTCGATCCGGCCCGGGAGCAGGCCGAGCACACGGATGCCGCGGGGACCCAGCTCGTCCGCGAGGGACTTGGCGGCCATGGCGAGGCCCGGACGCAGACCGTTGGAGATGCCCAGGCCGGGGATCGGCTGGCGGACGGAGCTGGAGAGCACGAAGGCGATCGCGCCGCCGTCGGGAAGCGCGGCGGCGGTGGCGCGGGCGAGCCGCAGGGCGCCGAGGAAGACGGACTCGAAGGCGTCCCGCCAGGCCTCCTCCGGGGTGGTCGCGACCGGACCGGCCTGGGGGCCGCCGACGCTGATCAGGATGCCGTCCAGACGGCCGAAGTGGTGGCGGGCCTCGGCGACGAGGCGCTCGGCCGTGTCGGGGGCGGCGTTGTCGGCGACCAGGCCGCGGGCGGTGCCGAGGGTTGCGAGCTCTGCGACGGCGGCGTCGACGGCCTGCGGGGTGCGGCCGCTGACGAGGACGCGGGCGCCGTCGGCGACGAGTTCGCGGGCGGTGGCGAGGCCGAGGCCCCGGGTGGCGCCGGTGACGATGTAGGCCTTGTCTTTCAGTCCGAGATCCATGGGGACATAGTGCCTCGCCCCGCGGGGGGCCGTGCGGGGCGGGGGCTGGCGTTGACGTCGGGGGGAAGGTTTACGGTCGTGGCCGGAAGTGCGGGAGGAGTGGGGCGGCATGCGGATCGGGGAGCTGGCGGAGCGGGCGGGGACGACCACGCGGGCGTTGCGGTACTACGAGCAGTTGGGTTTGTTGCCGGCCCGGCGGGCGGGCAACGGGTACCGGGCGTACGACGAGGGGGATCTGCGGTTGCTGCGGGAGATCCGGATGCTGCAGGACTTCGGGTTCGGCCTGGAGGAGACCAGGCCGTTCGTGGAGTGTCTGCGGGCGGGGCACCCGGAGGGGGACTCGTGCCCGGCCTCCCTGGAGGTGTACCGGCGGAAGTTGGGGGAGCTGGACGAGTGCATCGCCCGGCTCCAGGAAGTGCGGGCGAGTGTGGCGGGGCAGTTCGACCGGGCCGTGCGGGCGCGGGACGAGTTGGCCGTCGCCATGGACCCGCCCCTGTGCGAACTGGTGAAGGAGTAGACGGTGGTGGAGATCACGGGTGTGCCGGCGGTGACGGACGACACGTTCGCCGCGGAGGTGCTGGCGGCCGACGGGCCGGTGCTGGTGGATTTCACGGCGGACTGGTGCCCGCCGTGCCGGATGATGGCGCCGGTGCTGGCGGACATCGCGCGGGAGGAGGCGCACCGGCTGCGGGTGGTCAGCGTGGACGTGGACCGCAATCCGCGGACGCAGGCGGCGTACGGGGTGCTGTCGATGCCGACGCTGGTGGTGTTCCGGGGCGGGCAGCCGGTGCGGTCGGTGGTGGGGGCGCGGGCGAAGGCGCGGCTGCTGCGGGAGCTGGAGGACGTGCTCTAGAAGTCTGATGAAGATGTTGGGTTCTGGCCCCACTGCGTGAGCGGTGGGGCCAGACTCGTTTCGTGGCGATGGGGGAATGGGCCGGGGAGC
>NZ_JBEZUT010000306.1:0-10295 GCF_040636595.1 Kitasatospora sp. NPDC036755 | reverse complement strand
CGGCGGCGCTGCTCTGCCCGCCGAGCAGCAGCAGGACCAGCGCCATCGGTGTCACCACCACGGTGTTCAGCCCGTAGTGCGCCGCCGTGGCGTACCGGCCGCCGACGGCGCCCCAGCCGACTCCTGCGCCGTGGACGCCGTGGACGCCGTGGACGCGGTGCGTGGCGGGTGCGGGTGCCTGCGCGCCCCGGGGGTGTGCTTCACCCGGGGCGCGCTCGCGCTCGGGCCGGTGACCACCGCCGTCCCGGACGGCGCCCGCGGCGGCCTCGTCCGGATCGCCCGGTACCACTGACCCGACCCGACCCGACCCGCCCGTCCCTGTCCGGCCCGCCCCGGGGCGGTGTCGTCCGCCGCGGCCCGGGTCCCGCCTTGACACCCCGGCAACGTATCCAGAATATTGGATACGTCCTCGGGGGCCCGGACGGCGGAAGGAGCGTGTGCGGTGGACCTGGACCCGCTGGCCGTGCACAAGGCGCTCGCCAACCCGGCGCGCGCGGACTTCCTGCGCTGGCTCAAGACGCCCGAGCGCCACTTCGACGAGGCCTACTACCGCGAGCGCGGCGTCGGCTTCCACATCGGCGTGTGCGTCACCGACATCCAGGAACTCTCGGGACTGTCCCAGTCGGTGGTCTCCGGCTACCTGCAGATCCTGCGCGAGGCCGGGCTGCTGGTGTCCGAGCGCGTCGGCAAGTGGACCTTCTACCGGCGCAACGAGGAGACCATCGCCGCCTTCGCCGCGTACGCGCGCGACGAGCTCTGACACACCCGCACCACCCGCACCGCGCACGCCACCCGCACCGCACACGCCGTCCGTACCGCCTGAACCGCCCGCGTGGTTCACGCGGTCCGTGCCGCCGGCGCGGTCCGCGGCGCCACACCCCCGCTCCCGCAGGGGGCGCCCCGCCCGGCGCCCCCTTTTCTTCCGCCCCAACACATCCAACTATCTAGATTTGTCTATTCATGGAGGTCGTCGTGTACCCAACCGCCCCCGCCCGCACAGGCCGGGCCGCCGTCGCGGTCCTGGCCCTGGGCGTGTTCGGCATCATCACCACCGAGATGGGCGTCGTCGGCGTCCTGCCCGCCCTGGCCGAGCGCCTGCACACCACCCCCGCCACCACCGGATGGCTGGTCGGCGCGTTCGCCCTCACCGTCGCCGTCACCGGCCCCGCCGGCGTCCTGCTCGCCTCCCGCCTGCGCCGAAAGACCGTCCTGGCCACGGCACTGGCCCTGTTCGCCGTCTCCAACACGGTCTACGCGCTCAGCGACTCCTTCCCCCTCGTCCTCGCCTTCCGCATCCTGCCCGCCCTGCTCCACCCCGTCTTCTTCGCCCTCGCCCTGACCGCCGCCACCCGCCTGGCCGCCCCCGGCAAGGCCGCCCGCGCCACCACCACCGTCTTCGCCGGCGTCAGCGCCGGCTTCGCGTTCGGCGTCCCCCTCACCTCCTACCTCGCCGACCACCTGGGCCTGCCCGCCGCGTTCTGGAGCGCCGCCGCCCTCAACCTCCTCGCCTGCGCCGGCGTCCTCACCCTCTTCCCCGACCTGCCGGAAACCCGACGCCCCACCTACAGCGGCCAGTTGGGCATCCTGCGCAGCCCCCGGCTGTGGCTGGCCGTCGCCGCCGTCACCCTGCTGTTCGCCGCCATGTTCAGCGGCTACGGCTACATCGCCGAATACCTGCAGAACGTCACCGGCCTCGACACCTCCCTCACCGGCCCCGCCCTGATGGCCTTCGGCATCGTCATGACCGCCGGCAACCCCCTCTACGGCCGCCTGCTCGAACGCCACCCCCTGCGCACCGCCACCGCCTACCCCCTGCTCTACCTCGCCCTCTACCTCCTCCTCGACGCCGCCGGCCCCCACCCGGCGCCCATGCTCGCCACCGTCCTGCTCTGGGGCGCCGTCCACTCCGGCGGCCTGGCCGTCGCCCAGACCTGGCTCGCCCGCGACGCCACCGACGCCCCCGAGTTCGGCAACAGCCTCTTCATCTCCTTCTCCAACCTCGGCATCACCCTGGGCACCACCCTCGGCGGAACCCTCGTCGCCACCACCGGCCCCCGCCACCTGCCCCTGGCCGGCGCCGCCCTCGCCGCCGCCGCCCTCGCCACCATCCTGTGGCGCCGCCGCCTCGACCCCCGACCCGAACCCCGACCCCGGACCGAGCAGCCGCAGACCGACCCCGCCCACCGCACTCCCACCCCCTGACACCCCACCAACCCCCGCACCCCGCACCCCCGCACCCGTGCGCGCTGCACCCCGCCCCCCGCACCCCCGCACCCACGCGTGCCGCGCCACCGCACCTCCACGCGGCGGCGCGGCACGCGCGCGACGCCGGGGGAGGAAACCGGGGAGGAAACAGGCCCGCCACGGACGCCCCCGACCGCAGCACGCGCGACCGGCTCCCGCCCCGGCCGACGTCGCGCCCCGGCCGGGGCCGGGGGAGCGGCCCGGGAGGACGGCGTCGGTTCGTGGTGACGCCGGGCAGGGCGCCGGCGACTCCCTGCGGCTGCTCCGGCCGCGGTGGCTCCGGCCGCAGGGGGACTGCCGTGGTTCCCGTTCCCGTTCCCGGGGCCGCCCGCGGTGTTTCCTGCTCCCGGGGGCGCTCGCCGCGGTCTGCGGCCACCTTCCCGGAGGCCGGAGGTCTGGTGATGCCGCCCAAGGTCCGCTTCTGCCCGTCCCGGCTTGTCCGAGGGCACCGGCAAGGCCGACTTGCCGCGGGCACCCCGAGCACGCCGACCGCAGCATGTGCGACCGGCTCCCGCCCCCCGCACGCCCTCCCGGGCCTGGGGAGCGGCCCGGGAGGACGGCGTCGGTTCGTGGTGACGCCGGGCAGGGCGCCGGCGACTCCCTGCGGCTGCTCCCGCCGTGGTGGCTCCGGCCGCAGGGGGACTGCCGTGGTTCCCGTTCCCGGGGCCGCTCGCGGCGCCCCGGCGCCGCCCCCGCCGTCCCCGCCGTCCCCGCCGTCCCCGCCGTCCCCGCCGTTCCCGGGCCGGAGGGGGCGGGGGCGCCCGGTGGGTCAGGCGTAGCGGTCGAACAGGGCCTGGAGGTAGTCCTCCAGGCGGGTGGTCAGGACGGCGGGCGTCAGGTCGGTGCGGCCCAGCTCGCGCCAGGGTTCGGCGACCTTGCGGGCGTCGGGGGCGAAGGCGAGGGCGTCCAGCAGCCGCCAGTACAGGTGGGCGCGGCCGTCGGCGAGTTCGCGGCCGCCGGCGGCGGTGTAGAGGTCGGCGAAGGCCAGGCCCGCGGCGGGGCCGTGCAGCAGGGCCAGGGCGGTGGAGCAGTGGGCGACGTCCAGGTCGGCCGGGCCCCAGGACGTCTCCACCCAGTCGACCACCCCGGTGACGACCGGCCGCGCACCGTGCGCACCGCGCGCGTCGTGCGTGGGGGCCGTGTCGAACAGCACGTTGCCGGGGTGGAAGTCGCGGTGCAGGAAGCACGCCCGGTACGGGGGCGCGGGGGAGCCGATCACCTCCACCGCCCGCGCCCACAGGGCCCGGCGGGCGGTGTCCTCGGGCACGGCGACCCGCTCGGGGGCCGTCCACGCCTGCCAGGCGCGCGGCCGGTCCGCCTCGCGGACCTCCAGCGCGTGCACGGCGGCCAGCTGCGCGGCCAGCAGACGGGCGCGGGCGGGGGCGTGCGCGTCCTGCTCCAGGCACACCCGTCCGGGCAGGGCGGTCATCACCAGCGACGGGTGCTCGCACACCGCGCCCGCCGCGTCCACCGCGACCAGGCGCGCGGCGGGGACGGCGCTGCCCTCCAGCAGGCGCAGCACCGCCGCCTCGCGGGCCAGCAGCCCGGGGGCGTGGCGGCGGTAGAACGGTGTGACGAAGGAGCGCAGTACCAGCGCGGACGGCGAGGGGTGCGGCCCGTCGCCGTCCCGGCGCACCTCCAGGCGGCGCATCCGCGAGGTCCACCCGCCGCGCAGCACGTCCACCGCGCCCAGGCGCTCACCGGGCGCGAGGTGCCCCTGGACCCACCGCCGCGTGCCCTCCCAGCCCTCCCACCCGTCGTCCGGCCCCTCGCCCGGCCCGTCGTTCGGCTCCCGGCCCCGGTCGTCCCGTTCCCCACTGTCGATCATGGACGGCAAGCCTACGCCCCCTGCCCGGCCGGACTCTCCCCGTTGACGTGCGGTCAACTCCCGTGCGAAGAAGGCGATAAGCCCACTGTTCCGACAGGCGTCGAAGTCTGACGGGCCGGGCCGGGCCTCGCCGGGGTCGGGTGAGAGCCGCCCGCGCGCCGCCGGGCGCGTACCGCGCGAAGGGGGATCCGCCATGCCCGGGACCGTCGTCTTCGAGAGCACCGGGGGCCGGAGGTCCTGACCGTGCGCGAACGCCTCTGCCCGAGCCCGGTCCCGGCGAACCGCGCCGGCGCGTCGCCGCGATCGGCCTCTTCCGCGCCGAGGCCCTCTTCCGCGCCGGCACCCACCCGGAGCGGCCGCGCCTGCCCGCGGGCCTGGGCCGCGGGGCCGCCGGTACCGTGGAGGCCGTCGGCCCGGGACGTCACCGCCTTCGCCCCGGGCGGCCTCGTCGACACCGTGCCCGCCTTCTCCCGGGACGACTACGGCGTCTGCGGCACCCGCGTCCTGGTCCCGGCCCGCGCCGCCGTCCCCCACCCCGCCGGCCTCACCGCCGCCCAGGGCGCCGCCGTGCGGATGCCCTGCCTCACCGCCTGCGGCGCCCTGGCCGAGGACGGCCACCTGCGCCCCGGCGACCACGTGCTGATTACCGCCGGCGCCTGCGGGGCGGGCCCGGCCGCCATCCGTACCGCCCGCCGCCTGGGCGTTCACCCCCTCGCCACCACCCGCACCCGCGCCATGGCCCCCGCCCTGCCGGCGGCCGGCGCCGCCGAGGTGATCGTCACCGGCGGGGGCGACCTGGCCGCCCGCGTCCGGGCCGAGACCGGCGCACGCGGCGTGCGCGCCGTCCCGGATCCCGTCGGCCCGACCCGGCGTCCCGGCCCTGGCCGAGACCCTCGCCCCCGGCGGGCACCCGATCGTCTACGGCCGCCTGGACCCGCGCGAGGCCCCGCTGCCCGGCCAGGACGCCTTCGGCCCCGTCAGCAGCCGCTTCCACGGCATGCACGAGGTGACCCGCGACGACGAACGCCTGCGCCGCGCCCACGCGTTCGTCACCGCGGGCCTGGCCGACGGCTCCTTCGCCCCCGTGATCGACCGCGTCTTCGAGGGCCTCGACACCGTCGCCGAGGCCCACCGCCGCCTCGAGGCGGGCACCCGGACCGGCAAGATCGTCCTGACCGTCACCGGCTGACCCGCCCCCGCACCCCGGCCCCCGCACGCACCGGCCCCCCGCACCCCGGCCCCCGCACGTACCGGCCCCCCCGCGCACCGGGCCCCCGTGCGCCGGGGCCCCTCACACCCCCGTACGGGGCCCGGGCAGCAGCTGCCCGGCCTCCGCGTCCGCGGCGGCCACCACCGCCGTCAGCAGACCCGGGAAACGCCGCTCCAGCTCCTCGCTGCGCAGCGCGTTCATCTTGGTGGTCCCCACGTAGTACTGGCGCAGCAGTCCCGCCTCGCGCAGCACGCTGAAGTGGTGACTGGAGGTCGAACGCCCCACCGGCAGGTCGAAGGAGCCGCAACTGAGATCGGCTCCCGAGTGCGCGAGCGTGCGCACCACCGTCCTGCGGGCCGGATCAGCGAGCGCCTCCAGCACCTGCTGGACGCTCACGTCCTCCACACCAGGGTGCACGATCACCCGCGCCGCCACGCGTGCCCGTCCCACACCCACCACCCCTTCCCAACACTCGACCCCCGTCCGTCCGATGACCAAAGACCGCGCCGTGCGCGCGACTTCACGCCCACGACGCTACTATGCCCGACCCGTCCGCCACGCTCACCGCAACACCCGCGCAACACGCCCCGCCGGCGGCGCTGAGCGGCGCGGCGGCCACGACACCGCCACCGATCCCGCCCCGCCGCTCCCGCACCACCGGACACCCACCGGCACGCGGGGACCGGCACACAGGATCCGGCACACGGGAACCACACGTGCGGGCACCACCCGGGCGGGCACCACCGCAGGGGCGGGCGCGGTGCGCGCGAACGCCGTGCCCCGCCGGGCGGGGGAGCGGCGGGGCACGGCGCTTACCGCGCGGGGCAGGTGACGGGCGTTCAGGCCGCGCGCACCGGAGCCACCACGCCCCCGACCGCGGCACCGGCACCGACGGCGGCACCGGAACCGCCGCCCGCGCCCGGACCGGCGCCGGTCCCCGCCGCCACGGCGCCGGCGCCGGCCGGACGCGCCAGCCGCGCCAGCGCCAGCGGCTCGAAGATCCCCATCAGCACCGGATCCACCGCCCGCACCGCCGCCGGCGCCGGCGCCGCCGGCACCGGGGTGCGCAGCAGCGCCAGGTACAGCTCCTGGCTCTCCGCCGCCGGATCGATGCCCAGCTCCTCGGCCAGCACCTGACGCAACTGCTGGTAGCAGCGCAGCGCCTCCGCCCGGTTCCCGGACGCCGCCAGCGCCTCCATCCGGCACCGGTAGGCACTCTCACGGAACGGCGCGCGGCGCACCGCCTCGTCCGCCCACCGCAGCGCGTGGTGTTCCTCGCCCAGCGCGGACGCCGCCAGGCTCGCCGTCTCCAGCGCGCTGATGCGCAGCTCCTCCACGTGCTCGCGCACCCCCTGCGCCCACTCGCCCTCGTGATCGGGCAAGAACGCCCCGCGCAGGTTCGCCAGCGCCCCCGCGGCCAACTGCTGCGCCACCGCGTGGGATCCCGCCGCCAGCGCCTCGCCGGCCTCGCCGACCGCGGAGGCCGCGGCCTCCAGGTCCACCGCCGCGTCCGCGGGCAGCCGCAGCACGTACCGCCCGCCCTGGGCGATCAGCGGCGTCGCGCCCGGGCCCTGGCCGGGCGCGGTGACGAACGCCCGCACCCGCGAGACCACGCTGCGCAGCGCGGACGCCCACGTGTCGGGCAGTCCGTCGGGCCAGATGGTGTCGGCCAGCTGGTCGCGGCTGGTGCCGCTGGAGCGCTCCAGCACCAGGCGGGCGAACGCCACCTGGGCCTGGGCGCTGGACAGGTGCTGCGGAGCGCCGTCCTCGTGCTCGACGGCGACCAGACCGGTGAGGCGGATCAGCATGCGCGGGCCCCCGATCTGCCGGCCGGACCGTCTTCCCTGAAGCCTTTCAACACGAGCTCCAACCCCCTTGAGCCAAAGCGGAAGCAACGGCCCGTTCCGGCCGTCGGCATGGGAAATTGCGGATCGGAACAGAAATCCGCCGACCACCCGTTCGGTTTCGGCGGATTTCGACCATACATTCGCCGCATCGCGCGGTGTCAACACCGGTTGCGGAAACATACCCACCGGCCGGTCAATGCGTCGTGGACGCAATGTTTCCGCACGTCAGAGCTTTCCCGCAGGCCAGCGAAGCGCCTATTGCGGACGCCTTGCGCCGCCTGCCGTAGAAATGTAGCCATCCTTGAGCAGCCCGCGTGAACGCTTCGAGAAAACACCCCCGAAGCCGCCCGCTCCACGCGGGAAGCCGCCCGCCCGTGAAAGCCGCGAAAACCGTGGAAACCGGGGAAACCCGTGACGCCGTGAAGGAGAAACGCCCGTGAACGCCACCGGAGCATGGCACCGCCTGGAGCCGAAACTGGCCGCGACGAACGCCCGCGTGGCCGCCCTGGAATCCGACCCCTCCCGGCGCAACAGCTTCGTCGCCTACACCATGGAACGCGACAGCGCCTACTGCGACCTCGACGGCGAACGCCTGCTCATGATGTCCGGCTACAGCTACCTGGGCCTGGCCGGCGACGAACGCGTGGTGGCCGCCGCCAAGGCCGCCGTCGACGTCTACGGCACCGGCAACCACGGCGTGCGGGCCCTGGCCGGCACCATCCCCCTGCACGAGGAACTCGAGGCCGAGGTCGCCCGCTTCGCCCGCCGCGAACGCGCCCTGGTCTTCGGCTCCGGCTACGCCGCCAACGTCGGCACCGTCGGCGCCCTCGTCGGCCAGGGCGACACCGTCCTGATCGACAAGTACGACCACGCCTCCATCGTCGACGGCTGCCGCCTGTCGGGAGCCACCGTCACCCGCTTCCGCCACAACGACGTCGACCACCTCGAACGCCGCCTCAAGGCCGCCTCCCCCACCGGCGTGCGCCTGGTCATCGTCGACAGCGTCTACTCCATGGACGGCGACATCGCCCCGCTGCCCGAACTGCGCGAGGTCTGCGACCGCTACGACGCCCTGCTCATGGTCGACGAGGCCCACGCCCTGGGCGTCATCGGCGCCACCGGCGGCGGCATCGAGGAGCACTTCGACCACAAGGTCCGCGTCGACGTCAAACTCGGCACCCTCTCCAAGGCCATCCCCTCCATGGGCGGCTGGGTCGCCGGCAGCCACGACCTCATCGGCCACCTGCGCTACGCCGCCCGCCCCTTCCTCTTCTCCGCCGCCCTGGGCCCCGCCCAGACCGGCGCCGCCCTGGAGTCCCTGCGCATCCTGCGCCGCGAACCCGAGCGCGTCACCCACACCCAGACCCAGGCCCAGCGCCTGCGCGAGCGCCTCAACGACGCCGGCATCTCCACCATGGACTCCACCACCGCGGTCCTGCCCGTCATCGCCGGCAGCGACGACGCCGCCTACGACTACGCCACCGCCTGCCGCAAGGCCGGCGTCATCGGCCTGCCCGTCGTCACCCCGGCCGTCCCCAACGACCTCGCCCGCCTGCGCATCGCCGTCACCGCCCGCCACACCGCCGCCGACATCGACTTCGCCGCCGAGGCGTTCCTGACCGCCGCCCGCCAGACCGGCCTGATCTGACCCACCCCCGCCACCACGACCCACCCTGCACCCCCGCACCCCCGCACCACCCCGCCCAGGACCACCCCACCACCGCCCCACCGCCCCGCCCAGTACCGCCCAGTACCGCCCAGCACCACCCCACCGCCCCACCCCCTGTACCCGCCGCCGGGCCGACCGCGTGCGACGCGAAGGAGACGAAGCCATGGCCCCCCACCACCGGCCACCGATCGCCGTCACCGGCCTCGGCGTCATCAGCCCCGCCGGCCACACCGTCGCCGACCTCTGGCACACCGTCACCTCCGGACACTCCACCGCCACCGCCCTGACCGACCCCGCCCTGACCCGCCACCGCGTCCGCCTGGGCTGCCGCGTCACCGACCTGCCCGCCCACACCCACCTGCCCGCCAAGGACGCCCGCCGCCTGGACCCCTTCGCCCACTACGGCACCCTCGCCGCCCTGGCCGCCCACGCCGACGCCGGCCACCCCAGCCCCGAACCCGCCCGCAGCGCCATCGTCGTGGGCACCGCCGTCGGCGGACGCACCACCAGCGACCGCGAATCCGCCCTCTACACCGAACACGGCCCCCTGCGCGTCTCCCCGCTGATGCCCCTGGTCACCATGCCCAACGCCGCCGCCGCCCAGATCGCCATGCGCCTGAACTGGACCGGCCCGGCCCTGACCATCGCCACCACCTGCGCCTCCAGCGCCGACGCGATCGGCCACGGCGCCCTGCTCCTGGAGAGCGGCCGCGCCGACATCGTCATCGCCGGCGGCTGCGAAGCCACCCTCACCCCCGTCACCCTCGCCGCCTTCGGCAACCTCGGCGCCCACTCCCTGCGCAACGACGAACCCGCCCGCGCCTCACGCCCCTTCGACACCGACCGCGACGGCTTCGTCATGGGCGAAGGCGCCGGCTTCCTCGTCCTCGAACGCCTCGCCGACGCCCGCGCCCGCGCCCGCACCCCCTACGCCCTGCTCGCCGGCTACGGCGCCAGCGCCGACGCCTACCACCTGTCCAACCCCCGCCCCGACGGCGCCGGCGCCGTCACCGCCATGCGCGCCGCCCTCGCCGACGCCCACCTCACCCCCGCCGACATCGCCCACGTCAACGCCCACGGCACCTCCACCGTGCACAACGACCGCTCCGAAGCCGCCGCGCTGCGCACCGTGTTCGGCCCCCACGGCGTGCCGGTCACCTCCACCAAGGGCGCCATCGGCCACCTGATCGGCGCCGCCGGCGCCGTCGAGCTGATCGCCGCCATCGAGGCCATGAACGCCCGCACCGTCCCTCCCACCGCCAACCACGAGAAGACCGAAGAGGGCCTGGACCTCGACGTCGTGCACACCGCGCCGCGCCCGATCCGCTCCGGCGCGGCCCTGTCCAACTCGTTCGGCTTCGGCGGCCACAACACGACCCTGGTGGTGACCCCGCTATGACCACACCCACGACGACCGCCCCCGCCGCGACCGCCCCCGCCGCGACCGCCTCCCAGGCGAGCGCGCCCACGACGGCCGCGCCCGTACCCGGGGCGGAC
>NZ_JBEZUT010000305.1:0-10365 GCF_040636595.1 Kitasatospora sp. NPDC036755 | reverse complement strand
GGCGTGGCCCGGCCGTCCGCCGAGACCGCACCGAGGGCCTGGAGGGTCTGCCGGGCGGCGGCCATCGCGCCCGCCGGTGGCGCGTCGGGCAGGGCGAGGCCGGTGGCGTCCGGGTCGCCCCAGCAGGCGGCCTGGAGGGCGAAGGGGGTGAGGTCGGCGAGCGCGATCTCGGGGGTGGGGAAGCGGGCGGCGAGGGCGTCCTCGGCCTCGTTCCAGCAGCGGTAGACGGTGCCGGGGGCCTCGCGCCCGGCGCGGCCGGCGCGTTGGCGGGCGGCGGCGAGGGAGGCCCGGACGGTGACGAGGCCGGCGAGGCCGCGGGCGTGGTCGGTGCGGGGTTCGCGGGCGAGTCCGGCGTCGACCACGATGCGTACGCCCGGCACGGTGAGCGAGGACTCGGCGACGGCGGTGGCGAGCACGACCCGGCGGCGCTCCCCGGGGGAGAGGGCCGCGTCCTGGACGGTCTGCGGGGCGCGGCCGTGCAGCTGGAGCACCTCGGCGTCCACGTCTCCCAGTGCCCCGGCCACCCGGGCGATCTCGCCGACGCCGGGCAGGAAGCAGAGCACGTCCCCGTCCCGCTCGCCCAGCGCACGCCGTACGACCGCCGCGACGTGGTCGAGCAGCGCCGGGTCCACCCGGGTGCCGTGTGCGGGCCGGACGGCCCGGGGCGGCGGGGCCCACCGGACCTCGACCGGGTGGGAGGTCCCGTGCGCCTCCACCACCGGGGCGCCGCCGAGGAGTTCGGCCCAGGCCTCGGTGTCGGAGGTGGCGGAGGCGCAGAGCAGCCGGAGTTCGGGCCGCAGCGCCGCCCGGACGTCCAGCAGGAAGGCGAGCGCGGTGTCGGCGTCGAGGTGCCGTTCGTGGCACTCGTCCAGCACCACCACGTCCACGCCGGGCAACTCCTGGTCGCGCTGGAGCCGTTGCAGCAGCACGCCGGTGGTGACCACCTCGACGACCGTGTCCGGCCCGGTGCGGCGCTCGCCGCGCACCGTGTACCCGACCTCGCGGCCCACGGACGAGCCGAGCAGCCAGGCCATCCGCCGGGCGGCGGCCCGTACGGCGAGTCGGCGCGGTTCGGCGACCAGGATCCGCCGTACGGGCCGGCCGTCGTCGAGCAGTCCGGCCAGGGCGAGCGGCACCAGGGTGGTCTTGCCGGTGCCGGGTGGCGCGGCGAGGACGGCGGTGCCGTGCCCGTCCAGTGCCTCGTGGAGGGCGGGCAGGGCGGTGCGGACGGGCAGGTCGTGCCAGGCGGGGTTCACCGGCGGGTCAGCCCCGCTCGGTGACGAAGATCGCCGTGCCGGGGATCAGCCGCCCGCGCAGCGGGGACCAGCCGCCCCACTCCTGTTCCAGTCCGGCCGGCCACTCGGGTTCGACCAGGTCCACCAGGCGGAAGCCGGCGGCGACGAGTTCGCGGACCCGGTCGCCGAGGGTGCGGTGGTGCTCGACGTAGGTGGCGCGGCCCCGCTCGTCCTGTTCGACGTACGGGGTGCGGTCGAAGTAGGAGGCGGTGGCGGTGAGGCCCTCGACGCCGGGCTCGTCCGGGAAGGCCCAGCGGATCGGGTGGGTGACCGAGAAGACCCAGCGCCCGCCCGGCCGCAGCACCCGGTGCACCTCGCGCATCAGGGCGGCGGTGTCGGCGCTGAACGGGACGGCGCCGTAGGCGGAGCAGGCGAGGTCGAAGGAGGCGTCGGCGAAGGGCAGGACGGCGGCGTCGGCCTGGACGACGGGGACGGGCGCGGCGCCGCGGCCGAGGTCGATCCGGCGGGAGTGCTGGAGCTGGCGGTAGGAGATGTCCAGGGCGACCGGGCGGGCGCCCCGGGCGGCCAGCCAGCGGGAGCACTGGGCGGCGCCGGCGCCGATCTCCAGCACGTCGCGGCCGGCCACGTCGCCGAGCAGCCGGGCGTCGGCCTCGTCGAGGCCCTCGGGGCACCAGGTGAAGCGGTCGTCGCCGAGGAATTCGCCGTGCTCGTCCTGGTACTCGTCGGCGTTGCGGTCCCACCAGTGGCGGCTGGCCCGGCTGCTCTCCCCGGTGCCGGCCTCCCGGCGGAGGGCGTCGTCGCCGTCCTCCTCCTCGACCCGCGCGGGGGAGGTGTCAAGATCGTGCAGGTCCGACTGGGGGGTGGTGGCCACGGTGACAATGCCCATCGCGTAGGGTATGGAGTGCGGAAGCGCCGCTGCCGAGAACCGGTCCTGTGAGGGTCCGGGTCCTGGCGGTGGCATCCGGGGACAGGGCCCTTTCGGGCGCCGCCGCGAGGCGCGCATCCGGAGGATATGGCCTGATCCGTACCGGGCTCCACCGTCTTGCCGTCCTTCGGCATTGACCGTGCCTGGCCGTCCCCGTATGCTACAAGTTGCGCTGCGGGCCTGCGCGCCTCGGACGGAGCAGGTCGCGCTCGCATCTGTCGAAGACCCCACGGTCGCAAGACGGACGCCGGTTCTCGTTGAACGGGAATTTCGGTGCGCCGTGTTCTTGGCTGTCCGGCTTTCGGTGGGAGCGATACGGGCCCTCCGCGTGGCATTACCTACGACTTTCATGTCCGTACCGGAGCCCTTTTCCTAATGACGAGCCCCACCGACTCCTCCCTCAGCACCACCCCGCAGGTCGCGGTCAACGACATCGGCGACGCCGAGGCGTTCCTCGCCGCCATCGACGAGACCATCAAGTACTTCAACGATGGCGACATCGTCGAGGGCGTCATCGTGAAGGTCGACCGTGACGAGGTCCTCCTCGACATCGGTTACAAGACCGAGGGCGTCATCCCGTCCCGCGAGCTCTCGATCAAGCACGACGTTGACCCGCACGAGGTCGTCGCCGTCGGTGACAACATCGAGGCCCTGGTTCTCCAGAAGGAGGACAAGGAGGGTCGTCTCATCCTGTCCAAGAAGCGCGCTCAGTACGAGCGTGCCTGGGGCACGATCGAGAAGATCAAGGAAGAGGACGGCATCGTCACCGGTACCGTCATCGAGGTCGTCAAGGGTGGTCTCATCCTCGACATCGGCCTCCGTGGCTTCCTCCCGGCCTCGCTCGTCGAGATGCGTCGTGTCCGCGACCTCCAGCCCTACGTGGGCAAGGAGCTCGAGGCCAAGATCATCGAGCTGGACAAGAACCGCAACAACGTGGTCCTGTCCCGCCGTGCCTGGCTGGAGCAGACCCAGAGCGAGGTCCGCCAGACCTTCCTCACCACCCTGCAGAAGGGCCAGGTGCGCTCCGGCGTCGTCTCCTCGATCGTCAACTTCGGTGCCTTCGTGGACCTGGGTGGCGTCGACGGCCTGGTGCACGTCTCCGAGCTGTCCTGGAAGCACATCGACCACCCGTCCGAGGTTGTCGAGGTCGGCCAGGAGGTCACCGTCGAGGTTCTCGACGTTGACATGGACCGCGAGCGCGTCTCCCTGTCGCTGAAGGCGACCCAGGAGGACCCGTGGCAGCAGTTCGCCCGTACCCACCAGATCGGCCAGGTCGTTCCGGGTAAGGTCACCAAGCTGGTTCCGTTCGGTGCGTTCGTCCGCGTGGACGAGGGCATCGAGGGTCTGGTCCACATCTCCGAGCTGGCCGAGCGCCACGTCGAGATCCCGGAGCAGGTCGTCCAGGTCGGCGACGAGATCTTCGTCAAGGTCATCGACATCGACCTCGAGCGTCGCCGCATCAGCCTGTCGCTCAAGCAGGCCAACGAGGCTCTGGGTGCCAACCCGGCCGAGGTCGAGTTCGACCCGACCCTGTACGGCATGGCCGCCTCGTACGACGACCAGGGCAACTACATCTACCCGGAGGGCTTCGACCCCGAGGCGAACGACTGGCTGGCCGGCTTCGAGAAGCAGCGTGAGGAGTGGGAGCGCCAGTACGCCGAGGCGCAGTCCCGCTTCGAGCAGCACCAGGCCCAGGTCATCAAGAGCCGCGAGGCCGACGCCCAGGCTGCCGAGGAGGGTGGCGACGCCGTCGCCGCCGCCGCCGGTGGCTCCTACTCGTCCAGCAGCGACGAGGGCTCGGGCGCCCTGGCCTCCGACGAGGCCCTGGCCGCTCTGCGCGAGAAGCTGGCCGGTGGCCAGAGCTGAGGCTCTCGCTTCCCGCTAGCCGATAGCTAGACGGTGGGCCCCACCCGGATCTCCGGGTGGGGCCCATGTCGTTGTCGCGGGGCCGCTCCGTTTCGTCCGACGGGGTCGGCCCTGTTTCGTTTTTCGCGATGATTTATACCGCCCCGACTTATGTGTGTTTTATGTGAAGGAAAGTGTGAGATGGGGCTCATTGCCCGTCTATAGGCCGGAGTTCGGGTTGCCCCTAGATTGAGGGGAGCTGCCCGAAAGGCTCCTCATGCGCAACCCCACTTCCGCCGCCCCCACCGCCGTGGTCGGCGGCCGGCTCGCGGCCCTCGGCCGGTTCTGCTTCCGCCACCGCCGCTGGGTGCTCGGCCTGTGGGCCGTCGTCCTGGTGGTCGGCGTCCTGATCGGCGGCCGGGTCTTCGAGGGCTCGGTGGCCGGGGCCTCCTCCGCCAGCGCCGAGGCCGACCGGGGCGGTGCGGTGATCGCCGCGGCCGACCCGGCCAAGGGCACCGTCACCGCGGTGGTGGACGGCCGGCCGGTGGACGATCCGGGGGTGAGGGCCGCCGTCGAGCGGGCCACCGCCGAGATCGCCGCCCTGCCCGGGGTCTCCTCCGCCGCCGACGCGTACGGCTCCGGCCCGGCTCCGGCCGCGCTGCGCTCCGCCGACGGGACGGCGAGCCTGATCAGCGTCCGGATGGCCGACACCGCGAGCACCGCCCAGACCGACGCCGTCACCGCGCGGCTCGCCGCGCTGGAGGGGGCGGGCGGCGCCCACGTCACGGTCGGCGGGGACCTGGTGCTCCAGCAGGAGGTCAAGCGGCAGACCGAGAAGGACACCCGGTTCGGCGAGCTGGTGACGCTTCCGGTCACGCTGATCGTCATGGTGCTGGTCTTCGGCGGGCTGGCGGCGGCCTCGCTGCCGGCGATCGGGGCGGTCGCCTCGGTGGGCGGCGCGCTGCTGGCCATGTTCGGTTTCAGCCGGATCATGGACATCGACACCAGCGTGCTGCCGATCGCCACGGTGCTGGGGCTCGGACTCTCGATCGACTACGCCCTGCTCATGGTGAATCGTTTCCGTGAGGAACGCGGCCAGGGCGCGGGCATCGCCGCCGCCGTCGAGCGGACCGCGGCGACCGCCGGACGCACCGTGGCCTTCTCCGGGCTGACGGTGGCCGTCGCGCTCTCCGGCCTGTTCGTCTTCACCAGCCCGGTGCTCGGCGCGGTGGCCGCGGCCGGGGTGAGCGTGGTGGTGATCGCCGTCGCCGCCGCGCTGACCCTGATCCCCGCCCTGCTGGGCTTCGCCGGAGCGCGGATCAAGGCGCCGGCCGCGCCCGTGGCGGACGAGGGGTTCTTCAGCCGGACCGTGCGCCGGGTGCGCAAGCGGGCGGTGGCGGTCACCCTCGCCTCGGTGGCGCTGCTGATGGCGGCCGGGGCGCCGTTCCTCCACGCCGACATGCGCAGCTCGGGCGCCGCGGTGCTGCCCGCCTCCTCGGCCGGGCGGCAGGTCGCCGAGGCGATCGACCAGCGCTTCCCGCAGGCCGCGGCCGCGCCGGTCACGGTGGTGGTCGAGGGCGGGGCGGCGGTGGCGCAGGCCTACGCGGACGACGTGGTCGCCAAGCTGGCCGGGGTGAGCGGGGTGCGGGCCGTGTCGCCGGTGAGCGACTCGGTCTCCACGATCGACGTGCTGGTGCACGGGGACCCGCAGGGCGCGGAGGCCAAGCGGGTGGTCGGGGAGCTGCGGGCCGACCGCGGCGGGCTGACCACCTACGTCACCGGCGGTGCCGCCTCGGTGGTGGACTTCCAGGACGAGCTGTTCTCGCGAGGGCCGTGGGCGCTCGGCCTGGTCGCGGCCGGCACGCTGGTGCTGCTCTTCCTGATGACCGGCTCGGTGGTGATGCCGGTCAAGGCGCTGCTGATGAACCTGCTCTCGCTGGGCGCCTCGCTCGGCGCGCTCACCCTGGTGTTCCAGGACGGCTGGTTCAGCGGGCTGCTCGGGTTCAGCCCGACCGGCGGGCTGGAGACGTTCATACCGGTGCTGGTCTTCGCCTTCGCCTTCGGCCTGTCGATGGACTACGAGGTGTTCCTGCTCTCCCGGATCAGGGAGCTGACCCTGCGCGGGCACGACTGCGTCCGGGCGGTGGAGCTGGGCGTGCAGCGCAGCGGTCGGATCATCACCTCGGCGGCGCTGCTGATGGTGATCGTCTTCGCCGGGTTCGCGCTCGGCGACATGCTGATGGTCAAGCAGATGGGCATCGCCCTGGCGGTCGCCGTCGCGGTGGACGCCACCCTGGTGCGGTGCCTGCTGGTGCCCGCCGCGATGAGCCTGTTCGGGGAGTTCAACTGGTGGGCGCCCGCCCCGCTGCGGCGGCTGCACCGGCGGTTCGGGCTGAGCGAGCACGTCGACCTGCCGGAGATCGAGCCGGCCGCGGCGGCGGCGATCCCGGCGCCGCGTCCGGCTGAGCCGCTGGTCGGGGCGGTGTAGCACCCCGGGCCGGCGGGCCGGCGTCGGGGCGCGACGGCCGGCGGGGTCGTCAGTGCAGCCGGCGCAGCAGTTCGACCGCCGCGCGGAGGCGGTCCTGCTCGGCCGGGTCCAGGCGGGACTCGATCGCGGTGGCGATCCGGTGCTCGCGCCGGGCGCGCTGGTCGAGCAGGGCGGTGCGGCCGGCCTCGGTGGCGGTGATCAGCAGCTTGCGCCCGTCGGTGGGGTGGGGCTGCTGGACGACCAGCCCGGCCTCGGTCATCAGCGCGACGGTGCGGGCCATCGACTGGTGGCGGACCCGCTGGAGCGCGGCGAGTTCGGCGACGGTGCAGGTGCGTCCGTCGCGGACCAGCAGGCCGAGGACGGCGGCCTGGTTCTGCGGCAGTTCGTCGGCCTCGCGCAGGGAGCGGACCAGGCTGCCGAGGGCGGCGCGCAGGTCGGCGGCGAGTTCCAGGGTGTCCGGGCGAGGGGCTTCACTGCTCATGGGATGAGTCTACCGGGAATATGTCCAGCCTTGCTGTACAGCCTTGCTGTATGGTTTTCGGCATGCGAATCACCAAGTTCGGACACGCCTGCGTACGCGTCGAGCACGGCGGCACCACCGTCGTCGTCGATCCGGGGGCCTTCACCGACCCCGCCGCCGCCCTGGCCGGGGCGGACGCCGTCCTGATCACCCACGAGCACATGGACCACTTCGAGGAGTCCCGGCTGCGCGCCGCCCTGGAGGCGGACCCGGCGCTGCGGGTGTGGACCAACCGGGCCGTCGCCGAGCGGCTGGACGGCGCGGCGCGGCGGGTCGCCGTGGTCGGCGAGGGCGACGCCTTCGAGGTCGGCGGGCTCGGCGTCTCGGTGCACGGCGAGTGGCACGCGGAGATCCACCCGGACATCCCGCGGGTGCACAACATCGGCTTCCTCTTCGACGGCCGACTGTTCCACCCCGGCGACGCGTTCACCGTGCCGCCGCACGCCGTGGAGACCCTGCTGCTGCCGCTGGCGGCGCCCTGGAGCAAGGCCTCCGAGGTGATCGACTACGTCCGGGAGGCCGGGCCGCGCCGGGCCGTCCCGGTGCACGAGGCGGTGCTCAGCCCGATCGGGTTCGCCGTGCAGACCCGGCTGGTCGGACCGGAGGGGCCGGGCACGGGCGCGGAACTGACGCTGCTGGCGGAGGGCGAGAGCCTGGAACTGGACTGAGGCCCCGGGGCGGCCCGCTGCTGACGTGCCCGGCGCCACGCCGGTAGCCTGACGCCATGCTGAAGATCGGACTGACGGGCGGCATCGGCGCGGGCAAGAGCGAGGTGTCCCGGCTGTTCGCCGCGCACGGCGCGGTGATCGTGGACTCCGACGTGATCGCCCGCGAGGTGGTCGCCCCCGGGACGGACGGACTGGCGGCCGTGGTCGCCGAGTTCGGACCGCGGGTGCTGCGGGAGGACGGCACGCTGGACCGGCCCGCGCTCGGGGCGGTCGTGTTCGCCGACCCGGAGCGGCTGAAGGCGCTGAACGCGATCGTCCACCCGCTGGTGCGGGCCCGCTCCGCCGAGCTGGAGGCGGCGGCCGCGCCGGACGCCGTCGTGGTGCACGACGTGCCGCTGCTGGCCGAGAACGGGCTGGCGCCGCTGTTCGACCTGGTCGTGGTGGTGGACGCGGCGGACGAGGTGCGGGTGGACCGG
This sequence comes from Kitasatospora sp. NPDC036755, assembly GCF_040636595.1. Taxonomy (NCBI): domain Bacteria; kingdom Bacillati; phylum Actinomycetota; class Actinomycetes; order Kitasatosporales; family Streptomycetaceae; genus Kitasatospora; species Kitasatospora sp. NPDC036755. Next base: position 2,187 of record NZ_JBEZUT010000305.1, on the reverse strand, counting down.
CTGGTACGGCTGCGGGGCATGGCCGAGGAGGAGGCCCGGGCCCGGATGGCCGCCCAGGCCTCCCGGGAGGACCGGCTGGCGATCGCGGACCTGGTGATCGACAACGGCGGCGGCCTGGCGGAGCTGGAGGCGCGGGTGGACGCGGTCTGGGCGGAGCTGGCGCGCCGCGCCGCGGCCTGACGCCGGGGCCCGGGCGGCGCGCGGCCGGGTCGTCAGCCTCGGGCGGGCCGTCCGGCCTTGGCGGGGGCCGGTGCCGGGGCCCGGGCGGCCGCCGGGCCGAGTGGCCGGGAAGGGTCTGGTGGAAGACCCCGGGGGAGGGGAGCATGGCGGAATGGATGATCGTTCTTCGCCCGAGCCCCAGCTCACCGGGGCGCCGGTGGTCGAACTGCTCGCGCGGTACGGCCGCGCCGAGCAGCAGGAGATCCTCGGCCCCGGGGCCGACCCGTACGGCGTCGCCTACACCGGGCTGACCTTCCGCCCCAAGGAGATCCACTTCGGCATCCGGGCCGCCGACGGCCGACTGGTCGCCCACACCGGGCTGGTACCGCTGCCGCTCACCGCGGGCGGCACCGACCTGACCGCGATGGGCGTCGGCGGGGTCTGCGTCGCGCCCGACCGGCGGCACGGCGGCCTCGCACAGGCCGTGGTCGGGGCCGCGCTCGACCACGCGCGCACGCTCGGCCACCGCTACGCGCTGCTGTTCTGCCGCCCGCCGCTGGCCGGGTTCTACCGGAGGCTCGGGTTCCGGGAGGTGGCGCGGGGCGTGACGGTGGAACAGCCGGAGGGGCGGCTGGTGGAGATGCCGCTGCGCACCCTGTGGGCACCGCTGGCCACCGGGGCCGGATGGCCGGAGGGGCCGGTGCGGCTGCGGTCGCTGCCGATGTGACCGGGCTCCCCCGGCGTCGGGGTGCGCGGGCCCGCCGCGAACCGGCCGGGGCGGGAGCGTCCGGGGGCTCGGGGGCTCGGGGGCTCGGGGGCTCGGAGGCAGGGGCTCCCGGGGCTTTCGGGGGCTTTCGCGGGTCAGGCCGTCGCGGCCGGGCTGTTCGCCTCCGCGTGCGTCACGGCGGCGCCGGCCAGGGCGCGGATCATCGGGTGCGCCCGGGTGCCGTCGCCGGACAGTTCGGGCTGGAACAGCGAGGCCAGGAAGAACGGGTGGCCGGGCAGCTCCAGGATGCGCAGGTCGCCCGACCCGTCCGCACCGCTGAACCGCAGGCCGTGGGCGGTCAGCCGGTCCAGGTAGGCGGGGTCGGGGCCGTACGCGCAGTGGTAGCGCTCCAGGGTGCGGGTGGCGCCGAGGACCCGTTCGGCGAGGCTCCCCGGGGTGACCGTGACGGCCCCCTCGTGGCCGACCAGCGAACAGGACAGCGGGGCGATCACCTGGTCCGGCGCGTCCGGGTGGTCCTCGCCGTGGACGGCCCCGGCCAGACCGCAGACGTTCCGGGCGTACTCCAGCACCGCGTGCTGGAACCCGGCGCAGGTGCCGAGGAAGGGGATGCCGCGCTCGCGGGCGGTGCGCACGGCGGCCAGCGCGCCCGCCTCGCTGCGGTACGGGCTGCCGGGCAGCAGCCAGATCGCGTCGAAGCCGTCCAGGGCCCCGGGCCCGACGGCGTCCCCGGTCGGGATCCAGTAGGCGTCCAGGACGAGGTGGTCGTGCTCGGCGAGGGCGTCCAGCAGGCCCGGGATTCGGGCATGCGAGCGGACGGCCGGGGAGCGGTCGCCGACCAGGGCGACCCGCGGGTTCGGGTAGGTCATGCGGCTATCCTGACTCCGCACCCGAGATCAGCGCCAACGATGATTCCTTAAGCTTCGATCAGATCGGTTGATGACCCGCCGTGGACCCGCAGCAGCTGCGCACCTTCGTCGCCGTCGCCCGCCTCGCCTCCTTCTCGGAGGCGGCGCGGGAGCTCGGCTACACCCAGTCCGCGGTCTCCCAGCAGATCGCCGCGCTGGAGGCGGACCTCGGGACCGCGCTGCTGGTCCGCCGCCCGGTCGGCCCGACCCCGGCCGGGCAGCGACTGCTGGAGCACGCCGCGCCGCTGCTGGTCCGGCTGGAGGCGGCGCGCGCCGACGTCGCACGCCTGGCGGGCGCGGCGGGGCCCCCCCGGGGGGGCGGGGCCCCAACCCCGGCGGGGGGGGCGGGGGGGGGGGGCGGGGGCGGCGCGAACGGAGATGACACCACAGAAAAAC
>NZ_JBEZUT010000304.1:0-10391 GCF_040636595.1 Kitasatospora sp. NPDC036755 | reverse complement strand
CGCCACCAGGCGCTCGCGGCGGGCCGGGTCGGACAGCACGGCCCGCACCGCGCGGCCGAGCACCTCCGGGTCGCCCGGGGGCACCAGCACGGCGGCGTCACCGACCAGTTCGGGGATGCCGCCGACGGCGGTGGCGACCACCGGCACGCCGGCCCGCATCGCCTCCTGCACCACCAGCGAGCGGGCCTCCCAGCGGCTGGAGACCACCACCACGTCCGCGGCGGCCAGCAGGTCGGGCACGTCGGTGCGGTAGCCGAGCAGCCGCACCGGCAGCTTCTCCGCGGCCGTCCGCTCGCGCAGCGCGCCCGCCTCCGGGCCGTCCCCGGCGAGCAGCACCAGCGGCTCCGGGTCCAGGACGGACAGTTCCCGGGTGGCGTCCAGCAGCAGCCCGAAGGCCTTCTGCGGGACGAGCCGGCCGACCGCCAGCACCAGCGGACGGTCCGGGCCGCCGCCGAGCAGCGCGGCGCGCGCCTCGGTGCGGCCGAGCAGGCCCTCAGGCATCGGCGGCGCGGCCACCGGGCCCAACCGGGCGTCGCTGGCGCCCAGTTCGCGGGCCCGGGCGACGAGGTCGGAGGAGGCGCCGAGGACCAGGTCGGCGGCGCGCGCCACCCGACGCTCCATCAGCCGCTGCAGCCGGCGCTCCATGCCGGTGGCCAGCAGGGCGTGGTGCGAGGTGACCACCAGCGGGGTCTCGGGCCGCAGGCCCGGGAAGCGGCCGGCGGTGCGCAGCGCCAGGTCCGACAGCAGCCCGGCGCGCAGCCCGTGGGCGTGCACCACGTCGGCGCCGGTGAAGGCCCGGCGCAGCTCGCCGATCGCGGTGGCGTCGCTGCGGGCGCCCGCGGTGGGGGTGATGTCGACGGTGTGGAACCTGGCACCGGTGCGGGAGAAGCCGAACAGCGCGTCCGTGCCGGCCGGCGCGCAGACCGTGACGTTCACTCCGTGCGCGACCAGGCCCTGGGCCAGGGAGCGCACGTGCGCACCGATGCCGCCGGTGCTGGCGGCCAGGACGAGTACCACGTGCAGCTGCCCCGGCTCGGGGACGGCCGCGGTGGCCCGGGCGGCGGAATGGTCCACGTCGTCTCGCATCCGACTCGATCAGGTTCGCGCGCCGCTTCGCGAGGATTGCCCGCCGGGCGGCGCTCGGGGCTGGGAAGCCAGTGTCCAGCCGCCACCATGCCAGGTCGGCGGCCCTCTTGGACAGTCGGCGCCACCGGGGGCGCGTCGCCGACGTCCGACGCCCCCTTCGGGGCCCGTCGTCGAACTCGCGTCCGCGGGGCGAGTTCGAGGACGGACCCTATCGGCGGCGCGGTGCCCGGGCCGCGGCCAGCAGTTCCTCGGCGTGGGCGCGGCCCAGCTCCGAGTCCTCCAGACCGGCCAGCATCCGGGAGAGTTCGCGCACCCGCTCCTCGTCGTTCAGCACCTTGACACCGCTGCGGGTCACGGTTCCGTCGTGGGTCTTCTCCACCACCAGGTGCCGGTCCGCGAACGCGGCGACCTGCGGGAGGTGGGTCACCACCACGACCTGGGCGGACTCGGCCAGCTTGGCCAGCCGGCGGCCGATCTCGACCGCGGCCTTGCCGCCGACGCCCGCGTCCACCTCGTCGAACAGGTAGGTGGGGACGGGGTCGGCGCCCGCGAAGACCACCTCGACGGCGAGCATCACGCGCGACAGCTCACCGCCCGAGGCGCCCTTGGCGATCGGGCGCGGCTGGGCGCCCGGGTGCGGGGCGAGCAGCACCTCGACCTCGTCCACGCCGTGCGGGCCGTACGCGACGGTGCGCCCGTCGAGCTCGATCCCGGCCAGGTCGTCGACCCTGCTGATCGCGAAGGTCACCCGGGCGTGCGGCATGGCCAGTTCGGCGAGTTCGGCGGAGACCGCCTCGGCGAACCGCCCGGCCGCGGCGTGCCGGGCCCGCGACACCTCGGCGGCCAGCTCGGCCAGCTCGGCCCGCAGCTCGGTCTCCCGGGCGCCGAGTTCGTCGATCCGGTCGTCGTCGCCGTCCAGCTCGGCGAGCCGCGCGGCTCCGGACTCGGCCCAGGCGATCACCTCGGCGAGCGAGTTCTCCTCGCCGCCGTACTTGCGCAGCAGCTGGGCCAGGACGGCCCGGCGGTCCTCGACGGAGGCTAGGCGCACCGGGTCGGCGTCCAGGTCGTCCGCGTAGCCGGCCAGGTCGCCGGCCACGTCGGCGAGCAGGTAGCCGACCTCGTTGAGGCGGTCGGCCAGGGCGGCCAGCCGCTCGTCGTGGTGGCGCACGGCGTCCAGGGCCCGGCGGGACTGGGCGAGCAGGGTGCCCGCGTCCAGCGCCTCCGGGTCGACCGGGTCGCCGGCCAGGGCGGCGTGGGCGAGGGTCGCGGCGGAGGACAGCGCGTCGGCGTGGCCGAGTCGCTCGGCCTCGGCGGCCAGCTCCGTGTCCTCGCCGGCCACCGGTTCGGCGGCGGCGATCTCGTCCAGGCCGAAGCGCAGCAGGTCGGCCTCCTGGGCGCGCTCGCGGGCCCGGGTGGTCAGCTCCTCCAGGGTCGCGGAGACCTCGCGCAGGGCACGGTAGGTCTCCCGGTAGCGGGCCAGCGGCTCGGCCACCGCGGCGCCCGCGTACCGGTCCAGCGCGCCGCGCTGGCGGGCCGGGCGCAGCAGGCGCTGCTGGTCGGTCTGGCCGTGCACGGCGATCAGGTCCTCGCCGAGTTCGGCGAGGAGGCCGACCGGCACGGACCGGCCGCCCACGTGCGCCCGGGAGCGGCCCTCGGCGGAGACGGTCCGGCTGATCAGCAGCGCGCCGTCGTCCAGTTCGGCCCCGGCCTCGATCGCGCGGGCCGCGACCGGGGAGTCGGCGGGCAGTTCCAGCCGGCCCTCCACGACGGCGCGTCCGGTGCCGTTGCGCACCAGGCCCGGGTCGGCGCGTCCGCCGAGCAGCAGGCCCAGGCTGGTGACGACCATGGTCTTGCCGGCGCCGGTCTCCCCGGTCACGGCGGTGAAGCCGGGGGCGAGTTCGACCACCGCGTCGTCGATGACCCCAAGATCCCGTATCCGCATCTCGTCCAACACGGAGACGACCTTACGAGGTTCCGCCCCCGGCGCGCGACGAGCGACAACGGCGCGCGGCAACTCCGTGCCCGGAAGTTCATCCCTTCCGGGGGTCCCCGGCGGGTACCGGCACGGTGCACCAGGGCAGGAAGAGCTGCACCATCGGGCCGATGGCCAGGGCGTACGCCACGGTGCCGACCCCGACGGTGCCGCCGAGCAGCAGCCCGACGGTGAGGACCGTCACCTCGATGCCGGTGCGGATCAGCCGCAGCGAGCGGCCGGTGCGCCGGTGCAGGCCGGTCATCAGGCCGTCGCGCGGGCCGGGGCCGAGCCGGGCGCCGATGTAGAGGCCGGTGGCCAGGCCGTTGAGGGCGATCGCCGCGGCCGCCAGGGCGATCCGGGCGGGCAGGGCGCCGGGGGTGCCGACGATCCGCAGGGTGAGGTCCATGGCCGTGCCGATCACCAGGACGTTGGCGGCGGTGCCCAGGCCCGGGCGCTGGCGCATCGGGATCCACAGCAGCAGGACGAGGGCGCCGCAGATCGTCACCCAGGCGCCGACCGAGAGCCCGACGGTGCGCTGCAGGCCCTGGTGCAGGACGTCCCAGGGGTCGAGGCCGAGGCCGGACCGGAGCATCAGGGCCGCGCTCGCGCCGTACAGGGCGAGGCCGACGAACAGCTGCGGGATCCGGCGGCCCAGGGCGCGGGTGTCGCCGAGCACCCGCTCGGCGAGGGTCCGGTGCCCGGTGCCCGGTGCCGGCGCGGTGGTCGTGGTGGTCGCGGTGGTCGTGGTGGTCGTGGTGGTGGCTGCTGCCGGTGTGGTCGTGGTGGCCACTGCTGCTCCTGCGGGTGGTGCTGCACCCCCGGAGAGGCCCGGCGGTGGCGGACGGTGCGGCCGCCCTGCCATGATGTCCAGGCCAATACGGCCCACTCCAGGGCCAATACCGAGCAAGTGGACTGATCGCGATGGCCGACTGGCACACCACCGTCACCCCGCCCGCCCTGGCCCGGCTGCTCGCCACCGCCCGGCTCCCCGAACCGGCCTCCGCCCGCCGCCCCGCCTACCGCACCCTGGCCGGACAGATCCGGCTGCTGGTCACCGAGGGCCGGCTGCCGGTCGGCGCCCGGCTGCCCGCCGAACGCGAGCTGGCCACCGCCCTGGCCCTGAGCCGGACCACCGTCGCCACCGCGTACGAGACCCTGCGCGGCGACGGCTACCTGCGCAGCCGGCGAGGCTCGGGCAGCTGGACCGCCCTGCCCGAGGGGGCCCCGCCGCCCGGCGAGGCCCTGCACCCCGTCCCGCCGGACGAGCAGGGCCGCATCCTGGACCTCGGCGTGGCCGCCCCGCCCGCCCCGCAGCCCTGGGTCGGCCGGGCCGCCGCCCGGGCCGTCGAACAGCTGCCGTACTACGCCGCCGGGCACGGCCACTACCCCACCGGCGTCCCGGTGCTGCGCGAGGCCGTCGCCCGCCGCTTCACCGAGCGCGGGCTGCCCACCACCCCCGACCAGATCCTGATCACCACCGGCGCCATGGGCGGGCTGCACCTGCTCCAGCGGGTGCTGATCGGCCGCGGCGACCGGGTCGCCGTCGAGGCGCCCAGCTACGCGCACACCCTCCAGGCGCTGCGGCTGACCGGCGCGCGCCTCGTCCCGGTGCCGTACACCTGGACGCCGCAACCCGCCTGGGACCTCGACGAGTGGCAGCGGGTGCTGCGCGGCGCCGGGCCCAGGGTCGCGTACGTGATACCGGACTTCCACAACCCGACCGGCGCGCTGATCGACGAGGAGCAGCGCCGCCGGCTGCTGGCCGCCGCCCGGGCCGCCGGGAGCATCGTGCTGGCCGACGAGACCACCGCCGAGCTCGGCTGGGGCCTGCCGCCCGGCACCCCGCTGCCCCGCCCGACGGCGGCACTGGACCGCTCCGCCCAGGTGGTCACCGTCGGCTCGGCGGGCAAGCTGTTCTGGGGCGGTCTGCGGATCGGCTGGGTCCGGGCCGCGCCCGCGTTGGTGCGCCGACTGGCCACCGAGCGGGTCTACAGCGACGTCGGCACCCCGGTGCTGGACCAGCTGATCGTCGCCGAGCTGCTGGGCGAGCCGCTGCCCGAGGTGCGGGAGCACCAGCTGGCCCGGCTGCGGGCGACCGCGCGGGCCTTCGCCGCCGCCCTGCCCGAGCGGCTACCGGGGTGGAGCTTCACCATGCCGCCGGGCGGGCTATCGCTCTGGGTCTCCACCGACGGCCTGTCCGGCGCCGCGCTGGCCCGGGCCGGGGAGCTCGCCGGGGTCCGGATCGCCTCCGGCAACCGCTTCGGCTCGGACGGCGCCTTCGAGCACCACATCCGCATCCCGGTCACCGTGGCCGCCACGACCGTCCCCGAGGCCGTCGAGCGCCTCGCCGCCCTGGCCGCCCGAGCGGCGGCCGGCGGCCGGCTCGAACCGGCCGACGAGGCCCAGCCGCTGGCGGTCTGACGGGCCCGCCGGGGCCGGTGCGCCACCTCACGGAGAGTCAGAACCCTTGGCGCGCACCGGCTTCGGCACGGGAGTGCGGTCGCTGCCGGGCCGTACCGCCGCTAGTGGTGGTCGGCCCGGCCACGCCAACCCGTCACCGGCAGCGCGAACTTGGCCACCAGCCGGTCGGTGAACGGCGCCCGGTGCAGTCTGGCCAGCCGCACCGGGGTCCGGCCCCGGCGGACCTCCACCCGCGCCCCGGCGGGCAGTTCGACCGAACGGCGCCCGTCGCACCAGAGCACGCCGTGCGGGGTCTTGGGCTGCACCTCGACCGCCAGCACCGACTCCGGCGAGGTCACCAGCGGGCGGGCGAACAGCGCGTGCGCGGAGATCGGCACCATCAGCAGCGCCTCCACCTCCGGCCACACCACCGGCCCGCCGCCGGAGAACGCGTACGCGGTGGACCCGGTCGGTGTCGCGCACACCACGCCGTCGCAGCCGAAGTTGGAGACCGGGCGGCCGTCCACCTCGGTCACCACCTCCAGCATCCGCTCCCGGGCCGCCTTCTCGATCGAGGCCTCGTTCAGCGCCCAGTCCTCGTGCACCACGTCGCCGTTGGTGCGGACGATGACGTCGATCGTCATCCGCTCCTCGACCTCGTAGTCGGCGTCCACCACCCGCTCGACCACCACGGCCAGGTCGTCCCGCTCTGCCTCGGCGAGGAAACCCACCCGGCCCAGGTTGATCCCGAGCATCGGCAGCCCGTGGGAGCGCGCCAGCTCCGCCCCGCGCAGCAGCGTCCCGTCCCCGCCGGCCACCAGGATCAGCTCGCAGCCGTCCGCCGCACCGGGGCCCTCGGCCACCTTCTCGACGCCCTCGGGCAGGTCCAGGTCCACCGCCTCGGCTTCCAGCAGTCTGATCCGGAGCCCCGACTTCAGCAGCCCCTGCACCAGGGCCTCGACGCTGCGCAGCGCCGTCTCCCGGCCGGTGTGCGCGATCAGGAAGACCGTACGTTCTTCATCGCTCATGCCGCTGCCCTCTCCCTAACGCCTACCGGGTCGCCCTTGGCCCCGGTGCGGCCGCGCCATCCGAACACGGCGGGCCGGACGCTCGCAAGGCACCCTACCGGGGCCCCTCCGCCACGGCCCGGTCCGCGTCCGCGGGGTCCAGCCGCGGAGCGTCCCGGCGCAGCCAGAGGAAGTACTCGACGTTGCCGGACGGCCCCGGCAGGGGGCTCGCAGTGACGGCCCGCACGCCCAGCCCGAGCTCCCACGCCTGCCCCGCGACCTGACGCACCATCTCGGCGCGCAGCTGCGGGCTGCGCACAACCCCGCCGCTGCCCAGCCGCTCCTTGCCGATCTCGAACTGGGGCTTGACCATCAGCACCAGGTCCGCGTCCGCGGCCGCGCAGGAGGCGAGGGCCGGGAGCACCAGGCCCAGCGAGATGAACGACAGGTCGCCCACCACCAGGTCCACCGGGGTGCCGCCGATCAGGTCCACGGTCAGCTCGCGCACGTTGGTGCGGTCCATCACGGTGACCCGGTCGTCGCTCTGCAGCGACCAGGCGAGCTGCCCGTAGCCGACGTCCACCGCCAGCACGTGCGCGGCCCCGGCCCGCAGCAGCACGTCGGTGAAGCCACCGGTGGAGGCGCCCGCGTCCAGCGCCCGGCGGCCCTCGACCACCAGGCCCTGCGGGACGAAGGCCGCGAACGCGCCGGCGAGCTTGTGGCCGCCGCGCGAGACGTAGTCGGGGTCGTTCTCGTCCTTCGCCACCACGACCGCCGCCGAGGTCTCCACCTGGGTGGCCGGCTTGGTCGCGGTGGTGCCGCCGACGGTCACCCGCCCGGCCGCGATCAGCTCGGACGCGTGCTCGCGCGACCGGGCCAGCTTGCGGCGGACCAATTCCGCGTCGAGTCGACGTCGTGCCACTGCCACTGGTGCTTCAGCTCCTACGGATCCTGCGGGTCATTCCTGGTCGAGCGCGGCCAGTGCGTCGACCAGCCGCTGGTGAACATCTTCGTACACCGCGACGTGTGCCTCCGCCGGGACCCCGTCCAGGGCCTCCAGCCGGGCCAGTCCGGCATCCACCCCGGGGTGGCCGGTGGGGGCCAGGTCGACGCCGAGCGGCTCGGCCTGCCGGACGGACGCGGGCAGGTGGTCGGTCCCGACCGGGCGGACGGACTCCGCCGGGCGGACGGGGTCGGCCTGCCGGGCGGACGCGGGCGGTTCACTCGTCTCGGGCATCGGGCTTCTTCGTGCTGGTGGCCTTGCGGACGGTGGTCTTCCTGGTCGCCGCGCGCTTGGCGGGCGTCCCGGGCTGGGCCTCGGCCTGCTTGGCGGTGGAGGTCTTCTTGACGGTCGTCGTCTTCTTCGCCGCGGCCTGCTTGGCCGCCGTCTTCTTCGTCTTCGCCGCCGGCTTCCCGGCCGCGGCCTTCTTCGCCGTGCGCTTCCTCGCGGCGCTCTTCTCCGCGGCCGGCTCCTCCGACGGAACCGGGGTCACCGGGGTCGCCGCGGACAGCGGCGGTACGGGCGGGTCCACCTCGACCGGCTCGTCCACCTCCACCCGCTCGGCGACTATCGGTTCACCGGACGCCGGGGCCTCCGACCGCTCCTCCTCGAACTCCCAGCCGCGCCCGAACAGGTCCGCGGCCCGCGGCGCCGGCACCGGCTCCTCGGCCTCGTCCGCCCCCGGCCCGGACCCGGCCGGCGGGGCCTCCTCCTCGACCTCGCGCAGCTTGGTCTCCAGGTACGCCAGCACCACGCCGACCTTGGTCACCTGGTCGCCGACCTTCTCGAAGACCTTCTCCGCCTCGTTGCGCGCCACGCCGACCGCCAGGTCCACCCCGGCGCGCCCGGCGGTGACCGCCTCCCCGGCGAGGGTCTGCAGGGTCTCCACCGACGGCGGGAACTGGCCGCCCAGCCGGCGCTCGACCCCGGCGACGTCGACACCGGCCTTCTCCAGGATCGAGGTCGCCGTCCCGACGACCAGCTTGCCGACCTCCTCGACCACCCCGGCAGCGGTCTCCACCACTCCCCGAACCGTCTTCGGCAGCATCCGGGTGCCTCCCAATCGCCTGTGCGCGTCGCTCCGCGCCGTCAGTACCCGGGCGCCGTTCGGGCACCCCACCGACGACGCTACCGCCAAAACCCTCCTGAGGTACCGTGGCCCGCGTCAGCACCGTAGCGACACGGGGAGGTGGCCGCGCCGTGGCGAACGCCGAGGAGTGCCGGGAGGCACTGGAGCAGCTCAGCCGGAACATGGCGAAGTCCACCGGCGACGTCCGCAAGGCCGCGGCCCTCGACCGCTCGCTCAGCTGCCGGATCACCGACCTCGACCTGACCTTCAACGGGCGGCTGCGCGACGGCCGGATCCAGGACGTGGTGGCCGCCCCCGGCCCGCCGGCCGGGAAGGCGGAGATCCGGCTCACCATGAGCAGCGACGACCTGGTCGCGATGGTCGACGGGCGGCTCGGCTTCGCCTCCGCGTGGGCGAGCGGCCGGGTCAGGCTGGAGGCGGGCTTCCGCGACCTGCTGCGGCTGCGCACCCTGCTCTGAACCCGGCGCTCCGAACCCGGCCCCGGCGCCGGTCTGCACCGGAGTGCCTCGACCCGGCACCGGTCTGAACCCGGGTGCCTCGACCCGGGTCCGTCTGAACCCGGGTCAAGGCACCCGCTCGCTCAGAACCCCAGGTCGGCCAGCGCCTTGCGGCCGTCCACCGGCGCACCGCCCGCGTCCAGCACCGTCCACGCCGCCGCGCACAGCGCCCGCAGCCCGTCCCAGCGGTCCCCGGCCCCGGACAGCCGCAGCACGCCGCCCTCGACGCCCGCGACCCAGCCGCCGCAGCCGAAGCCGCCGGCCACCGCCGCCACCGCCGGGTGCGGGACGAGCAGTCCGCGCAGGTCCGCCGCCAGGTAGGTGGGCCGGTGCTCGACCGGGGCCGCCAGCAGCAGCTCCGGGGTGGTCACGCCGGTGAACACCAGCAGGCTGTCCACCCCGCCGTTGAAGGCGCCCTCGATGTCGGTGTCCAGGCGGTCCCCGACCACCAGCGGCCGCTCCGCGCCGGTGCGCAGTACGGTCTCCCGGTGCATCGGCGGCAGCGGCTTGCCCGCGACCTCCGGCTCCACCCCGGTCGCCGCCCGCACCGCCGCCACCAGGGTGCCGTTCCCGGGCGCGATGCCGCGGGCCCTCGGCACCGTCAGGTCCAGGTTGGACGCCACCCACGGCAGGCCGCTCTGCACGGCGTACGAGGCCTCCGCGAGGTCCGCCCACCCCACCGAGGGGTCGAAGCCCTGGACCACCGCGAGCGGCCCGTCGGCCAGCGAGCGGACCGCGACCAGCCCCAGCTCGGCCAGCGCCTCCTCCAGGCCGGGGCCGCCCACGACCAGCACCTTCGAGCCGGCGGGCACCTTCTCGGCGACCAGCCGCGCGGCGGCCTGGGCCGAGTTGATCACGTCGGCCGGCTCGGCGGGCACGCCCAGCTCGGTCAGGTGCTCGGCCACCACCCGCGGCGGGCGGGAGGCGTTGTTGGTCACGTACGCGAGCCGCATCCCGGCCGTCCGGGCGGCGTCCAGCGCCTCCACCGCGTGCTCGATCGCGTGGGCGCCCGCGTAGACCACGCCGTCCAGGTCCAGCAGCGCGGTGTCGTACGCGTCGGTCAGCGGCCGCTCGCTGCCGCCGGGGGCGGTCCGTCGCACGGGGGTGGCCGTCTCGGTCATGGCTGCGCTACCTCATTCACTGCGTCGTCACTGCGTCGTCGTTCACTGCGTCGTCCGGGGCGCACGCCCTCGTGCGCTCCGGCGGTCCGGCCCGCTGTCCGGCCCGGCGGTCCGGTGCGGCGGTCCTCTGGTCGCCTACGCCCTCGCCGGCAACATGAACGTCGACATCACCAAGGACGCCCTGGGCCAGGACGCCGACGGCAACGACGTCTTCC
>NZ_JBEZUT010000303.1:0-10450 GCF_040636595.1 Kitasatospora sp. NPDC036755 | reverse complement strand
CCCCGGAGTCGTCTCCGGCTGCTCCGACGTCCACGGGTTCGCTGCCACACACTCGTTCGAACGGCTGGCCGCGCACCTGATTTCGGAAGCGGCGCGACGTTGGTGGACGTTGGACGTCCCGTCCGAGATGGCCAACTTCGGCGAGATCCTGCTTCGCCACGCGGAAGCGGTCGCGATGCAGCGCGGCACGTGGACGTACGAGCCAGGCGCCCGCCAGGAATGGGCGGACGTCACCGTGACCTACCAGCCGAACCCCGACGTACAGGGCACCTGCTCTACTCCGGCGTCAGTGTGGGAACCCTGGGCATCCTGTACGGCTGTGACCCGCACTGGCTGCATGCGCAGCTGGTGAGAGCCGGGTACATCGACCCCGGCGACAGCCCCGGTACCTGTCCGGCCCGTGGGAGGGCATTCCCATGCCTGGCCGCAAAGCCTGGTCGTGATCATCCGGACGGGCCTACGAATCGAGGGCCCGTCCGGGCATGTCTGGGTGGGCACAACGGGGACTCCGCCGCATGGGGCAGGTGACGGAGGCTGCCGAATCGACCGTCCGCCCTTAGTATGTGCATCTGGCCTGATCGCATGGACGATGAGCGGTCCGTCGTTCACGCGGGGAAGCCCTCCACTGGCTGACAGGGTGGTTTGACGCAGACCCTCCAGTGTCGCGCATCGCGGACGGTGCGCGGGAGCCGTCCGCAGTGACCACGGTGCGCACTCGCTCGTTGATCCGGCCATGAAGAAGTCGAAGCGCGTTCTCACCGCCCTCGCCCTGATGGGCTCGGCCTTCGCGGCCACTGCTTCCTCGGCCGGTTCGGCCCACGCCCTCGCGGGGATCGGCGAGGGGCCCGGCGGCCTGCTCGCGGCGCCCGGGTTCCTGCTGGCGGACACCGTCACCGGGGGCGCGATGCCGGTCGGGCAGGGCCAGATCGGCAGCCTGGCGGACAAGGCCGTCCAGGACAAGATGAAGGAGGCGCAGCAGGGGCACTGACCGGGGTCACTCGTCGAGTTCCGCGACCCCGGTGATGCGGTGGAGGGCGAAGGTGCGGAGTTCGTCGGCGTGGTGGTCGAAGGCGGTGACGAAGCCGCCTTCGACCTTGACCGGGTCGATGATGCGCTGGCTGGCGATGCCCTCGGCGTTGAGGTAGCCGATCCACATCCGCTCGCCCAGGAGGACGGCCGTCTGGAGGGCGGCCAGGGTCTCGGCGGCGGCGGTGCGGGGGAGTTGGCGCGGGTCGGCGGTGGGCTCGCGGCGGGTGGCGGTGGCGGCGCGGTCGCCGGCCCGGATGGCCTTGATGGCGGCCGCGAGCAGGACGTCGTCGGGAGTGGGCGGGCCGTCGGGGACGGGCACGGGGGCCGTCCGCGGCGGGGTGCGGTGGCTGTCCGGCCGGGTGATCAGCACGTCGCCGTCGGCGGACTCGGCGGCCGGGGCGTAGCCCATCGTGCGCAGGGCGGCGAGCAGGACGTCCGGGGCGGCCTGGGAGGCGAGGACGGTGGGGGCGAGCAGCCGCAGCCGCAGGTCGGCGGAGCGGCGGTCGGCGAGCACCTCGCCGAGCAGGGACGGGTCGTCGCAGCGCAGGTAGGAGGAGGCACCGCCGACCCGCAGGATGCCGTGCCGGCGGGCGACGTCGTCGATCAGGTAGGCGAGCGGCTGCGGGACGGGCGTACGGCTGTGCTGCTCCAGGAAGGCCCGCAGGTCGGCGGCGGTGCGGCCGGCGTCGAGGGCGCGGCGGACCGAGGCCGGGGTGAAGCGGTAGACGGTGGCGCCGCCCTTGGACTCGATGTCGGCGCACAGGGCGAGGGCCTGGGCGAGCGGGGTGAGCAGCGGGCCGGGGGCGATCGCGGTGAGGTCCGGCTGGAGGATCACGTGGTCCAGCGGCTGCGGGAGCAGCGGGGCGAGCACCTCGGCCGGGTCGGCTTCGGCGGTGAGCAGGGCGCGGCCGGGGGCGGCCAGGGCGCCGCGGCCGGTGATGCCGAGGAGTTCGGCCTCGTCGAGGGTCCAGGCGGTGAGCTCGTCGCGCAGCTCTCGGCCGTCCGGGCCGGTGGGGCCGCCGCGCAGCGGGCGCTGCCAGCGCAGGGTGGGCAGCAGTTCCCCGGCGGTGGCCGGGGTGCCGGGCGGGAGTTCGGCGAGCAGCGCGAGGGCGGCGCGGCGGACGGACGGGGCGAGGGTGCGGTCGAGTTCGGGGCCGAGGGCGGCGCGCGGCTTGCCCCGGCCGTCCGGGGTGCCGGCGAGGGCGGGGACGCGGGTGGCGGCGAGCCAGGCGCCGGCCAGGACGGACCAGCGTTCGGCGGTGTCCAGGTGCAGCCAGGTGTCGTACCCGGGGGTGGGGGCCCAGCGTTCGTCCACCTCGCCGTCGGGGGCCAGCAGCCCCGCGGTGTAGGCGAGTTCGAGCCAGAAGGCGGTCTGCTGCTCGGTGTTCTCCAGGGCCTGGGCGGTGCGCTTGAGGTCGCGGACCCCGAGGCCGCCGGCGCGCAGGGTCAGCGGCGGGGTGAGGCCCCAGCCGTCCAGCAGCTCCTCGACGGTCTTGACCGCGGTGTGCGCCTGGGCGGCCGCGGCGCCGTCCACGGCCCGGGGGTCGCGCGGGGCGGCGGCGGGCGCGGGCTCGGGCTGGACCGGTTCGACGGTGCGGTGGGTGCGGCCGCCGCGCAGGTGCAGCGCGAGCTCGCGGGGCAGCACGACGCTGCCGGGGCTGGAGGGCAGCAGCAGGCCGCGGGCGAGCAGCCATTCGACGGGGCTCTGCGCGTCCTCGGCGGTGACCGGGCGGGTGGCGTCCGGGACGGTGCCGGTGGGCGGGCCCCAGACCAGCCGCTCCAGCAGCCGCAGCGCTGCCTCGGGCGCGGTGTCGAGCAGTGCGGCGCAGCGGGCGCGGTCGGTGAGCAGCGCGGTGAGCGCGGCGACGGCGCTGACCGGGTCCGGGGTGCCGGGCTGCCCGGCCGAGGCGAGCAGCTGCTGCAGCCGGGCCGGGGACATGCCGACGGTGGCGTCGGCGAGGGTCGGGCCGAGGCCGGTGCGGCCCGGGTTGGTGGCGGTCGGGGCGAGCGCCTCGCGGATGGCGAGGACCAGCCGCAGCCCGTTGTCCGGCCCCCAGAGCAGGGCGCGGTCGCGCAGGGTGGCGATCGCGCGCGGCAGGGCGGTGGCGACGGCGGAGCGGTCGGCCGGGGTGAGCGGGGTCGCGTCGGGGTGCGGCTTGACCTTCGCCGGGCCGGTCAGCAGGGTGCGCACGGTGCTCAGCGAGGTGCCGTCCGGTGCGGTGGCCAGCGCCTCGGCGACCTGGAGGGTGAAGCGGTCGAGCCGCTCCAGGGCACGCAGTGCGGAGGCGCGCGAGGAGAGCCGGGCGGACAGCTGGGTGAGGTCGCCGGGGACGGGGTTCAGCAGGTCGGGGCGGGAGCGGAGCAGGGCGGCGAGCGCGTCGTCGGGACGGGCGCGCAGTTCCTCGGCGAGGGTGCGCGGGCCGGTGGCGGACCTGCCCCGGCGTTGAGGGCCCTGCTGTGTGGTCATTCGACCTAGGTTAGTCGGGCGCGGGGACGAGGGGGTGTCCTCGTCCCGCGGCGGCTCCGGCGCATCGCCGGACCCGCGGTCGGACTCGCGCGGGCGGGGGCGGGGTGGGTAGCGTCACGCCGAGGGCGGTTCGGCGGGCGGCAGGGTTCGGGCGAGGCGGGGTGGTCGGTGATGACGGACGGCGAGTGGTGGCGCAAGAGCGGGCCGTGGAGCGAGCGCTCGCCGGGCGGCCCGGACGCGGGTCCGGACGCCGGTTCGGGCGCGGGCCCGGGCGCCGGCTCGGGCTCCGGTTCGGGCTCGGGTGAGGGCGCGTCCGGCGGCGCCCCGGAGGTCCCGTCCGCCCCCGCCCCGGACTTCGACCCCGACAGTGTCTACGACCCGCCGGCGCCGAGCGCGGCCGGCATCCCGTCCGTGCCGCTGTACCTCCCGGAGACCGCCGCCGAGGAGCGGTCGGACGTGATCCCGTCGCCGATGGTGTCGAGCACCGGCCCGTGGACGATGACGCTCTTCGACTTCTCGGACGGGCCGCAGCCCGCGCCGAAGCCGATCCCCGAACAGCGCGCCGCCGAGGACGGCGAGGCCGCCGAGCCCGCGACGGAGCCGGCCGCGCCCGCCGCGGCCCCGAGGAAGCCGCGCAGACGCCTGTTCGGAGCGGCTCCCGCCGCCGCCCCCGCCCAGCCCGGGGCCCAGGCCGGGAAGGCCGGGGGCGCGGCGAAGGGCGGCAAGGCCACCAAGGCCACCAAGGGCGGCAAGGGCGAGGCGGCGGGGAAGGAGGCGCAGAAGGACGCGGGCGGCCAGAAGCCCTCCCCGCTGATCCTGCTCTCCTGCGCCCTGCTGGTCGGCGGGGCGGTCTCCGGTTTCCTCCCGGTGATGCTGGCCGGCTGGGGCCTGGGCTACCTGTCCCGCCAGATCTCCGACCTGATGCGCAAGTTCGCGATCCTCGGCATTCCGCTGATCACGATGAGCGCGACCACCCTGTTCGCCATGCAGAAGGCCAAGCAGGCCGGGGGCCAGGGCGGCGGCCTCCAGTCGGGCTCGCCGCTGGGCCAGATCAGCTGGTCGTCGGCCCCGAACGTGCTGCGGGTGGCCGCCGTGCTGTCGGCGGTGGTCCTGCTGCTGCTCGCCATGCGCCGCCGCCCGCCGCAGCAGGGCTGAGCGCGGGGCCGGTCCGGGCGTCCTCGCGGGAGCCGCCGGCCGCCTGAGGGGGTGCGGGCGGGGCGTCAGTCGTCGGCGAGGTGGACGAGCCGGCGGTAGGTCGTCGGGTCGCCGAGGTGGCCGACGATCCAGTGGGCGACGGTGGCGCGGGTGACGGTGCCGGCGCGGGCCAGCGGCCGGTCGTACGAGACCTGGGGGCCCGCGGACGGCGGTCCGTCCTTGAGCATCGGCACCCGGACGACCGTCCAGGCGGTGTCGGAGCCGGCTAGCACCGCCTCCATCCGGGCCAGGTCGTGGTGGACCTCCCGGTACAGCCGGTCGACCACCAGCCTGGACACCGTCCGTTGGACGAACGGGAGCCGGCTGGTGTCCAGCCCCGCCGAGCTCATCGTCACCAGGTGCGGGGCGCCGCTGTCGCGCAGCGCGGCGGTCAACTCCCGGGCGCCGTCGGAGAAGACGGTGGTGGCGGCCCGGCGGCCGGTGGTGCCGAGGGTGGCGACGACGGCGTCCTGCCCGCTCAGCGCCCCGTGCAGGGAGCCCGGCCGGCCGACGTCGGCCCGGGCGGTGAGCGGGGTGCCGTGCGCGTACTCCGGCAGCCGGGCGGGGTCGCGGGCGACGGCGGTGACGGTGTGTCCCGCGGCCAGCGCGAGGTCGACCACCAGACGGCCGGTGCGTCCGGTGGCGCCCACGACGGCGATCCTCATCGGTTCCTCCTGGGGAGATGGTTCGGGTCTCGGGTGGTGCCTTGGAATTCATTCGGACAGGCTGTATGAATGAATCAAGTGAACCACAGCGCACCGCGAGTGCAAGCCCAAAGGAGCGATGGGACATGGGAGTTCGGCAAGATCACCACCCCGAACCGGACGGTCGGGTGGTCGTGGTCACCGGCGGCAGCCGAGGC
This sequence comes from Kitasatospora sp. NPDC036755, assembly GCF_040636595.1. Classification (NCBI taxonomy): domain Bacteria; kingdom Bacillati; phylum Actinomycetota; class Actinomycetes; order Kitasatosporales; family Streptomycetaceae; genus Kitasatospora; species Kitasatospora sp. NPDC036755. The sequence continues at coordinate 4,898 of NZ_JBEZUT010000303.1, read as the reverse complement.
ATCGGCGCGGAGACCGCCCGCGCCTTCGCCCGGCAGGGCGCGGCCGTCGCCGTCCTCGGACGCGACGAGCAGGCGCTGGCGGACGTGGCGCGGGACCTGCGGACGGAGGGGGCGGCCCGGGCGCTCGGACTGGTCGCCGACTGCACGGACGCGGCGGCGCTCGGCTCCGCCGCCGCCCGGATCGAGCGGGACCTCGGCCCCGTCGACGTCCTGGCCGCCTTCGCCGGCGGCGACGGCCGCCCGGTGCCGACCGTCCGCGAGACCGAGGAGCACTGGCGGGCCGTGCTGGACGGCAACCTCACCGCCACCTTCCTCACCGTCCAGGCCTTCCTGCCCGGAATGCTGGCCCGTGGCCGCGGTTCGATCGTCACCATGGCCTCCACGGCCGGCCGGCTGCCCGGCGGTGCCTCCGCCGCGTACGCCACGGCCAAGGCGGGGGTGCTGATGTTCACCCGGCACCTCGCCCTGGAGGTCGCCGGCGAGGGCGTCCGGGTCAACGCCGTCGCGCCGGGCGCCGTCCGCACCGAACGGACCGCCGCGCAGATGCCGCCCGAGGTGCAGGCCGCGGTCGCCGCCGCGCACCCGCTGGGCCGCCTCGGCGAGCCGGCGGACATCGCCTCGGCCGTGCTCTTCCTGGCCTCCGACGCGTCCTCCTGGATCACCGGGCAGACCCTCGACGTCAGCGGCGGGCGGATCATGCTCTGAGTGCCCGGGCCGGCTCCGCCGGGGTGCCGGGCCTTCCCCGGCGGGCGCCCGGCCTTCCCCGCCACGGGTGAACCGATCGGCGATACTGCCAGTTCACGCGGAACGAGTGGAGGCGAGCGGGATGAGCCCCCGGTCCTACCGGATGGGACAGCGGCAGGCGGAGGTCGACGAGACCCGGGCCCGGATCGTCGCGGCCGCCCGCGCGCACCTGGCCGAGACCGGCGGGGTCTCGCTGGACGCGGTTGCCCGCCGCGCGGACGTCGCCCGGGCGACCGTCTACTACCAGTTCGGCTCCAAGGCGGGCCTGCTGGAGGCGGTCTGCGACGCCCTCGCCGAACAGGGCGGCATGGGCCGGCTCGTCGAGGCCTTCACCCTGGCCGACCCCTGGGCGGCGGTGGACCGCTTCGTGGAGGTGATGGGCGGCTTCTGGGCGGTCGACCGGGTCTGCACCCGCCGCCTGCGCGCCCTCGCCGCGCTCGACGAGGAGGTGGGCCGGGTCATCGCCGACCGCGACGCCCGCCGCCGGGAGGGGGCCGCCGTCCTGACCGGCCGCCTGCCCGCCGCCCCGCCGGACGCGGCGGGCCTGCTCTTCGTCCTCACCGCCTTCGAGACCTACGACGCGCTGGCGACCGAGACCGGGCCGTCGGACGGCGGTGGCGGTCTGGCCGCCGCGACCCCGGCCCTCACCCGGCTGGTCCGCGCCGCCCTCGGCGGGCCGTCCCGACCGGCGTGACGGCGGCCCTGCCTCCTGCCTCCTGCCTCCTGCCTCCTGCCTCCTGCCTCTGCCGACGGACGCCGAGAGCCGCCGGATCACCAGGACGTACGCGGCGTACGACGCGCTGGTGCTCGGCGACCCGGAGGTGCCGGCGCGGCGGGCCGGGGGAGCGGGGCGGAGCGGGAGGCCGGGGCGGTCGCGGCCGGGTTGCCGGCGATGGTCGACGGGCTCGGCTCCGGCGTGCCGGGCGGCCGGCGCACCGGTGAGCAGGTGCTCGCGGTCCTCGCGTACCACCTGGACGAGCCGTTAGGACGTCCGGAGACGGGCTGAGAGGCCCGCCGTCGGACCTCCCAGCGGGTCGGCCCCCGTGCGGCAAGGGGGTTAACACCCGTACGGGGCGGGTGCTTTCCCCGTTATGCGGACGGGCCCGACACCGGCAGAATCGCGGCATGCCCGCGCAGCCCGTGATGACGACCGAAGCGCCCGAAGCCCCCTCCCCCAGGTCGGGGAGCGGCGGCAGCGACTTCGCCCAGTTGACCCGCAGGATCGCCGCCGAAGGCCTGCTCGACCGACGCCCCGGCTACTACGCCGTCCGCGTAGGCCTGGTGCTCGCCGCCTTCCTCGGAGGCTGGTACGCCCTGTTCGCACTGGGCGACACCTGGTGGCAACTCGCCCTGGCGGCGGCGATGTCCGTCGTCTTCGCCCAGATCGGGCTGCTCTCCCACGACCTGGCGCACCGTCAGGTCTTCGACCGCCGGATGCCGAGCGAGATCGGCGGCCGGATAGCCGCCAACCTGCTCATGGGCATGAGCTACGGCTGGTGGATGAACAAGCACACCCGCCACCACGCCAATCCGAACCACGAGGAGCGGGACCCGGACGTCGCCCCCGACCTCCTGGTGTGGTCCAAGCGGCAGGCCCGGGGGGCGAGCGGCATCGCCCGGTTCATCGGCCGTCGGCAGGCGTACCTGTTCGTCCCGCTGCTCCTGCTGGAGGGCCTCAACCTCAGCTTCAACAGCTTCCGTGCGCTGCGCGGCCCCGCGGTGAAGCGCCCGGTGCTGGAGGGCGTGCTGCTGGTGGTCCACTTCGCCGCCTACTTCGGCCTGGTGTTCGCCGCGCTCCCGGTCGGCAAGGCGGTCGCCTTCCTCGCCGTGCACCAGGCGCTGCTCGGCGTCTACCTGGGCAGCGTCTTCGCCCCGAACCACAAGGGCATGCTGATGGTGACGCCGGAGATGAAGCTCGACTTCCTGCGCCGCCAGGTGCTCACCTCGCGCAACGTCCGCGGCGGGGCGGTCGTCGACGCGGTGATGGGCGGCCTCAACTACCAGGTGGAGCACCACCTGTTCCCCAGCATGCCGACCCCGGCGCTCGGGCGGGCCGCCCGGATCACCCGGGAGTTCTGCGCCGAGAAGGGCGTCCCGTACTACGAGACGGGCCTGGTCCGCTCCTACCGGGAGATCTTCGCCCACCTGCACCGCACCGGCGAACCGATCCGCTCCGGCGGCTGACCGGCTGACCGGCTGACCGGCTGACCGGCTGACCGGCCGCCCGGCTGAGCACCTGAGCGGCTGAGCGGCTGAGCGGCCGGCCGCCGGACCGCCCCCGCCCGGCGCACCCTCCGCCCGGTTCCGCGTTCGCGCCCGTACGATGCCGGAACGGGGTGGGCGACGGAGACCGGGGGTGGGTGTGGTTCGGTTCTGGTTGCGGTGGGTGCTGATCGCCGCCTTGGGCGCGGCGGTCGTGTTCGGCGGCTGGGCGGGGTGGCGGCTCTACCGCGACTCGGCGATCCCGGCCGCGCCGGACGTCCCGGGGGTGGCGCGGTCACCGGAGACCGGGGAGGCCCGGCAGGCGGCCGAGGAGCGGATGGCCGCCCGGATCGACCGGCTGCCCGAGCTGCTGCCCTGGGCCGAGGCGCTGGGGCAGTCGGCGGTCGACGTGTGCCGGACCGACTACCGCGGTGACCTGTGGAACCGGGGCAAGTGGCTGCCGACGGCCTGCGAGCGCTCCGTGAACGTGTACCTGGCCTTCGACGGGAGCGACGTCCGGGCCCGGCTGTCCGACCTGGACCGGTACCTGGCCGCCGAGGGCTGGCGGAGCAGCTCCTCGCGCTGGGAGGGCCTGGTCGCGGCCGACGACTACGCCCACCAGCCGCCCGCCGACCCGACCCCGGAGGAGGTGGCGGAGGCGGCGGCCCGGCCGGTCGACCCGTCCGTCGAGTTCGAGTCGGCGACGAAGGAGGCGGTGCGGACGGAACTGGCCGTGAGCGTCGCCAGGCCGCCGGGACCCGAACTCCTGGCCACCGGCGAGGACTACTGGTACGAGAAGTACGGCGACCGGCGCTACCGGAACGACGAGGGGCAGCGGTCCGACTACCTGGCCTGGCGGCCGGTGCGGCCGAGCGAGGTCACCAAGCAGGCCGAGGGCCGCTACGTGGTGGTGCTGGGCTTCACGACCCGGTACGCGGAGCAGCCGGAGACGTCCTGACGGGCCGTCCCGTCCGTGCGAGGCCGGTGCCGAGGTCGGTGCCGATGCCGATGCCGATGCCGGGTCCGGGGCCGGGGCCGGGGCCGGTCAGTCCGCCGCGTCGGCGGGCGGGCGGAGCGGCAGGGTGGCGGTGACCCGGAAGCCCGAGCGGTAGGGCGAGGCGGTCAGCTCGCCGCCGAACAGCGCGATGCGCTCGGCGAGTCCGAGCAGGCCGTGGCCGGTGGACAGCTCGCGGCGGGCCTCGGGCCGGCGGCCCGCGCCGTCGTCGATCACGTCGAGGGTCAGCACCTCGGACCAGTCGATCCGCACCGAGGCGCGGCTGCCGTCGCCGGAGTGCTTGATGACGTTGGTGACGGCCTCCTGGATCAGTCGGTAGGCCGTCAGGTCGACGCTGTCGTCGAGGTGGACCGGGGTGCCGTGCACCTCCAGGTCGATCAGGACCCCGGCGCGCCGGGCGTCGTCCAGCAGCGGGCCCAGGTCGGCGAGCCCCCGGCGGGTGGCCCCTTCCGTCACGGGCACGTCGGCGGAGCGCAACAGCCTCAGCATGCGGCGCAGTTCGGCCATCGCGTTGCGGCCCACGGCCTCGATGTCGCCGAGGGTCTCGGTCAGCCGGTCGGGGTCGGCGGGCGCCGTGCTGCGGGCCGTGTCGGCCCGCAGCACGATGACGGCCACCGCGTTGGCCACGATGTCGTGCAACTCGCGGGCGATCCGGACGCGTTCGCCGAGGACGGCCTGCCGGGCCAGCGCGAGTTCGCGCTGGTCGCGCTCGGCGGTGAGGGCGGTGGACCGGATCCAGCGGCCGGCGCCCCAGGCCAGGGCGGTGATCGGCACGGAGAAGGCGATCTCGCTGAGGATCACCGCCGTCTCGTGGGCGGGCCCCACCGCTCCCGTGGCGACCGGGTACCAGATGCCGAGGGCGTTCGGGAGGCAGGTGAGCGCGAGCGCGGTGAGGGCGGCGGGCCGGTTGTTCTGCCGGGCCACGGTGTACAGCGCG